>JAHZLQ010000028.1 GCA_022599775.1 Gammaproteobacteria bacterium | reverse complement strand
GGAAATGGTGATGCCGGGCGACAACGTGAACATGGCGGTGGAGCTGATTGCTCCGATCGCGATGGAAGACGGCCTGCGCTTCGCGATTCGCGAAGGCGGCCGTACCGTTGGCGCCGGCGTCGTCGCCAAGATCCTGCAGTAGGCCCAAAGGGCCCGGGCGTGCGCATGCGCGCCTGGGCCCTTTCCTTTTGACGGGACGTGCGTATAATGCGCGGCCCGTTTTCGCGCGGCGGATACCCACAGGGGCGTAGCTCAATTGGTAGAGCGGCGGTCTCCAAAACCGCAGGTTGGGGGTTCGAGACCCTCCGCCCCTGCCAGCGTCGGCAATGCAAGCCTAATCAATGGCTTATGTTTCGACTCTGTTGGGCTTCGGTATCACGGTCGTGAATGAATTGCTGTTTTAGGTAGGCATGAACCAAACATCGCAGACGCCGTCCGACACGTCGCACGGCTCAAGGCTCGACACCCTCTGGTTGGTGGGTGCGCTGCTGGTCGTTGTGGGCGCCATTTTCGTCTTCTACCGCTATCAGAGTGACCTCAACGCCGCGATTCGCGCGGTGGTGATGATCGCCGGTATCGGTATCGGCGCATTTCTGGTCTACCAGGCTCGGGTCGGCAAGACCACCTGGGACTACGTGCGCGGGGCGCGCGTGGAATTGCGCAAGACCGTGTGGCCGACCAAGCAGGAAGCGGTCCAGACCACGCTGATGATTGCCGTGGTCGTGCTGATCATGGCGGTGTTTCTGTGGGGCCTGGATGCAGCGCTGCTCAAGGGCGTCAAATTGCTGACCGGGAGAGCCTCATGACGATGCGCTGGTACGTCGTACACGCCTATTCGCAGTACGAGAATCAGGTCAAGAAGGCGCTGGCCGAGCGCATCCGCCGCGATGGGCTGGACGACTCGTTCGGCGACATCCTGGTGCCGACCGAAGAGGTCGTCGAAATCAAGGATGGCGTCAAGCGCACCACCGAGCGCAAGTTCTTCCCGGGCTATGTGCTGGTGCAGATGGACATGAACGAGGAAGCCTGGCACCTCGTCAAGAACACGCCCAAGGTGCTCGGCTTCATCGGAGGCACCCCGGACAAGCCGGCGCCGATCTCCGACAAGGAGGCCGCGCAGATCCTGTCGCGCGTCGAGGAGTCGGTCGAAAAGCCGAAGCCCAAGACCCTGTTCGAGCCGGGCGAGAGCGTGCGTGTCATCGATGGTCCGTTCGCGGATTTCGCCGGCGTCGTCGAGGAAGTCAATTACGACAAGAACCGCCTGCGGGTCGCGGTTCTGATTTTCGGCCGGTCAACGCCGGTCGAGCTGGAATTCAGTCAGGTCGAGAAGGCCTGAAGGACGTGAAGTGTCAGGCGTGAGGGCTGAGGCGTAACAGCAGTTGCACCTCACGCCTCACGAACACCGGGAAGCCGAACAGGCGCTAGTACCCAAACCTAGGAGTTGTCATGGCTAAGAAAGTAAAAGGCTACGTCAAGCTGCAGATTCCGGCAGGCAAGGCCAATCCGTCGCCGCCGGTCGGTCCCGCACTGGGTCAGCAGGGCGTCAACATCATGGAATTCTGCAAGGCCTTCAATGCGGCCACGCAGAAGCTGGAAGTCGGTCTGCCGACGCCGGTGGTGATCACGGTCTATTCGGACCGTTCGTTCACCTTCATCACCAAGACGCCGCCCGCGAGCACGCTGATCAAGAAGGCGATCGGCCTCAAGTCCGGTAGCGCTACGCCGAACACCAACAAGGTCGGCAAGATCACGCGCGAGCAGCTCGAAGAGATCGCCAAGACCAAGTGGCCGGATCTGAACGCCGGCGATGCCGAAGCCGCGATCCGCACGATCGCCGGTTCCGCCCGTTCCATGGGTGTCGAGGTCGAAGGGGTCTAAGTCATGGCAATCACGAAACGAAAGAAGCTGTTCAACGAAAAGGTCGAGGCCGGCAAGTCCTATCCGATCGACGAAGCCATCGCCCTGCTCAAGAGCGTGGCCAGTGCGAAGTTCCGCGAGTCCTTCGACATGTCGGTGAATCTCGGCATTGATGCGCGCAAGTCCGACCAGAACGTGCGCGGCTCCACCGTGCTGCCGCATGGTTCGGGCAAGAGCGTGCGCGTGGCGGTGTTCGCGCAGGGCGCCAAGGCCGAGGAAGCCAAGGCTGCCGGTGCCGATGCCGTGGGTATGGACGATCTGGCGCAGGCGATGAAGGACGGTGATCTGAGCTATCAGGTCGTTGTTGCCGAGCCGGCGGCGATGCGCGTCGTCGGCGCGCTGGGCCAGTTGCTCGGTCCGCGCGGCCTGATGCCGAACCCGAAGACCGGCACGGTCACGCCGAACGTGGGTGAAGCGGTCAAGAACGCCAAGGCCGGTATGGCCAAGTTCCGCACCGACAAGGCCGGCATCATTCATTGCGCGATCGGCGCCGCCGATTTCGAAGAAGCCAAGCTCAAGGACAACCTGGGCGCGGTGCTGCGCGATCTGCGTCGCGCCAAGCCGTCCACGTCCAAGGGCATCTACATCAAGAAGGTCACCCTGTCGACGACGATGGGACCGGGCGTACCGGTCGACCTTTCAAGCCTGCCCGAGTAAATCGGGTCGGCGCAGCAAATCTTTGGCTGTGTGGTGAAAGCCACACCGTCTAAGACCGCAAGTGAACCGTCCGAGAGGGCGGTGATTAAAGGCCTCGCGCCGCTCGCGTAGATGGTGAATCCGAAGGCTCGCGAGAGCCCGAGGCACCGGACAGGTGGAAGTCCGCGGCATGTCGGTAGGACTTCTTTTTGAGTAATGAGCTACCAGGAGATCGAACGTCTCATGGCTTTAAGGCTTGGTGACAAGAAGGCCCTGGTTGCGGAAGTGAACGAAGTCGCCCAGCGCGCGCTATCGGCAGTGGCTGCCGAATATCGCGGTCTGAAGGCGGGTCAGCTCGACATTCTGCGCAAGGAAGCCCGTGACAACGGGATTTACCTGCACGTAGTGAAGAACACGCTGGCCAGCCGAGCGGTTGCAGGCACCGAATTCGAGTGTCTGCAGTCCGCGCTGACCGGGCCACTGATTCTCGGTTTCTCTCTGGAGGATCCGGGTGCGGTGGGTCGCGTGATCAAGGACTTCGCCAAGGCGAACGAAAAGCTGGTGGTCAAGGCTGTTGCGGTGGGAGGCACGCTCTATGGTGCCGCCGATCTCGACCGTCTGGCCTCGCTGCCGACCAAGGAGCAGGCCTTGTCCATGCTCCTCGGCACGATGCAGGCACCGATCAGCACCTTCGTTCGTACCCTGGCGGAGCCCACCGCCCAGTTTGTTCGCGTCGTTCAGGCGGTCGCGGACAAGCAGGCGGCGTGATCTCGTTCGGATCCGTTCCCAGGCTCAAAAGATTGGCTTTCCCACTTACGTTTTTGAGGTAAACAGCAATGGCACTTTCCAACCAGGAAATCCTTGACGCAATCAGCGAAAAGTCCGTCATGGACATCGTTGAGCTGGTCAAGATGATGGAAGACAAGTTCGGTGTGAGCGCTGCGGCCCCGGTCGCTGCTGCTGCGGGTCCGGCTGCGGCCGCTGCCCCGGCGGAAGAGCAGACCGAGTTCACCGTGGTTCTCGCCTCCTTCGGCGAAAACAAGGTCAACGTGATCAAGGCGGTTCGCGAACTCACGGGCCTTGGTCTGAAGGAAGCCAAGGACCTCGTCGAAGGCGCGCCGAAGGAGTTGAAGGAAGGCGTGTCCAAGGACGACGCCGCGGCGATGAAGAAGAAGCTCGAAGAAGCCGGCGCCAAGGTCGAGGTCAAGTAAGTCCCTTGAGGACGTGCCTGATTTCAGACACTGCGTTGACCGTTTCGAGTTGTTGTATCGGACGTCCGAGGCTGGGGGTGATCAACCCCCGGCCTCTGGCTGTTCGCTGCGTTTGAGAGAACCCACACGCATGACCGGCATTTCCGATCATGCGTGTGGATTCTGTGATGGTGCGGCAGCCCCGCATCTCAACCGACCGAGGTAGAACATCGATGGCCTACTCGTTCACCGAGAAAAAGCGCATCCGTAAGGATTTCCGTAAGCAGGACGAGACTCTGGAAGTCCCGTTCCTGCTCGCCACCCAAATCGATTCGTATCGTGGGTTTCTTCAGGCGGAGCTGCCCAATGCGAGCCGGCGCGAGCTCGGCCTGCATGCGGCGTTCCGTTCCGTGTTCCCGATGTCCAGTTTTTCGGGCAGCGCGGCACTGGAATATCTGTCGTACAAGCTCGGCGAACCGGTGTTCGACGAGAAGGAATGCCGGATTCGCGGACTGACGTTCGCGGCGCCACTGCGCGTCAAGACGCGCCTTGTCATCTATGACAAGGAATCGAAGGAAAAGCGCGTCAAGGAAGTGCGCGAGCAGGAAGTCTACATGGGCGAAATTCCGCTCATGACCGACAATGGCACCTTCATCGTCAACGGCACCGAGCGGGTTGTCGTGTCGCAGCTGCATCGTTCGCCGGGCGTGTTCTTCGATCACGACCGTGGCAAGACGCACAGCTCCGGCAAGCTGCTGTACTCGGCGCGCATCATTCCGTACCGCGGCTCATGGCTGGACTTCGAGTTCGATCCGAAGGACAACCTGTTCGTGCGCATCGACCGCCGCCGCAAACTGCCGGCGACGATCCTGCTGCGCGCGCTGGGTTATGACAACCAGTGGATGCTCGAGAATTTCCACGAGCACAACATCTTCCACCTGGACGACGAAGGGGCCGAGCTTGAACTGGTTCCGGAACGCCTCAAGGGCGAGACGGCACAGTTCGATATCGCCGCAGGCGGCAAGGTCATCGTTGAAGCCGGCAAGCGCATCACCGCGCGCCACATCAAGCTGATCGGTGACGCCGGCCTGGACAAGCTGCGTGTGCCGGATGCGTATGTCGTCGGCAAGGTGGTATCGAATGACATCGCCAGCGAAGACGGTGAACTGTTGGCCGCCGCCAATACCGAGATCACCGAGCCCTTGCTGGCCGAGTTCCGCAATGCCGGCATCAAGGAACTCAAGACGCTGTTCGTCAACGAACTCGACAAGGGTCCGTATGTCAGCACCACGCTGAACATCGACCCGACGCGCACGCGGATCGAGGCGCTGGTCGAGATCTACCGGATGATGCGTCCGGGCGAGCCGCCGACCAAGGATGCGGCCGAACAGCTGTTCCATAACCTGTTCTTCGCCAGCGAGCGCTACGACCTGTCGGCCGTGGGTCGCATGAAGTTCAACCGTCGCCTGCGTCGCGAGGAGGTCACCGGCTCCGGTGTGCTGACCGAGGACGACATCATCGATGTCATGAAGGAAATCATCGGCATTCGCAATGGCGAAGGCATCACCGATGATATCGATCATCTCGGCAACCGCCGCATCCGTTCGGTCGGCGAAATGGCGGAGAACGTGTTCCGCACCGGCCTGGTCCGTGTCGAGCGCGCCGTGCGCGAACGCCTGGCCCTGGCCGAGGCCGACAACCTCACGCCGCAGGACCTGATCAATGCCAAGCCGGTCTCTGCCGCAGTCAAGGAGTTCTTCGGATCCTCCCAGCTGTCGCAGTTCATGGACCAGAACAACCCGCTGTCCGAGGTCACCCACAAGCGTCGCGTTTCGGCCCTTGGGCCGGGCGGCCTGACGCGCGAGCGCGCCGGTTTCGAAGTGCGCGACGTGCATCCGACGCACTACGGCCGCATCTGCCCGATCGAGACGCCGGAAGGCCCGAACATCGGTCTGATCAATTCGCTGTCGGTCTATGCGCGCACCAACGACTACGGTTTCCTCGAGACGCCGTATCGTCGCGTCATCGACGGCAAGGTATCGGCCGAGATCGACTACCTGTCGGCGATCGAGGAAGGCCGCTACGTGATCGCGCAGGCGAACTCCGAACTCGACGAGTCCGGCGGCTTCGTCAACGACCTGATCTCCTGCCGCTTCCAGAACGAGTTCTCGCTGCTGGGGCCGGACCAGGTCCAGTACATGGACATCTCGCCGCGCCAGATCGTGTCGGTGGCGGCCGCGCTGATTCCGTTCCTGGAGCACGATGACGCCAACCGCGCCCTGATGGGTTCGAACATGCAGCGTCAGGCGGTGCCGACGCTGCGCGCCGACAAGCCGCTGGTCGGCACCGGCATGGAGCGTCGCGTGGCTGTGGACTCCGGCAACGCCATCACCGCGATGCGCGGTGGCGTGGTCGACAAGGTCGATGCCTCGCGCATCGTGATTCGCGTCAACGATGACGAGACCGTCGCCGGTGAAGCCGGCGTCGACATCTACAACCTGATCAAGTACACGCGTTCCAATCAGAACACCTGCATCAACCAGAAGCCGATCGTGGCGCCGGGCGATGTCGTGGCACGCAAGGACGTGATCGCGGACGGCCCTTCCACCGATATCGGTGAGCTGGCCCTGGGCCAGAACATGCTGATCGCGTTCATGCCCTGGAACGGCTACAACTTCGAGGACTCGATCCTGATTTCGGAGCGGGTGGTCGAAGAGGATCGCTTCACCACGATCCACATCGAAGAACTGACCTGCGTCGCGCGCGAGACCAAGCTGGGGTCCGAGGAAATCTCCGCGGACATCCCCAACGTCAACGAAGCGGCGCTGCGCAAGCTCGACGAGTCCGGCATCGTCTACATCGGTGCCGAGGTCAAGGCGGCCGACATCCTCGTCGGCAAGGTCACGCCCAAGGGCGAGACCCAGCTGACGCCGGAAGAGAAGCTGCTGCGCGCGATCTTCGGCGAGAAGGCCTCCGACGTGAAGGACACCTCGCTGAAGGTGCCGCCGGGCATGGACGGCACTGTCATCGATGTGCGCGTGTTCACGCGTGAAGGCGTGAAGAAGGACAAGCGCGCGGTCTCGATCGAGGATTCCGAGCTGGCCCAGGTCCGCAAGGATTTGAACGACGAGCTGCGCATCTTCGAGGACGACATCTACGATCGTCTGTCGCGTGTGCTGGTCGGCAAGATCGCCGACGGCGGACCGAAGCCGCTGAAGAAGGGCGACGAGGTCACCACGGAATATCTCGAAGGTCTGGAGCGTGACCGCTGGTTTGAGGTCCGCCTCAAGGACGAGGATGCGCAGGTCGCGCTGGAAGTGGCGGCCAAGCAGATCAAGGACATGAAGTCCGAGTTCGAGAAGCGCTTTGAATCCAAGCGGACCAAGATCACCGCGGGCGACGAGCTTGCCCCGGGCGTGCTGAAGATGGTCAAGGTCTATCTGGCCGTGAAGCGTCGCATCCAGCCGGGCGACAAGATGGCCGGCCGCCACGGTAACAAGGGCGTGATCTCGCAGATCGTGCCGGTCGAGGACATGCCGCACATGGCCGACGGCACTCCCGTCGACATCGTCCTCAATCCGCTGGGCGTGCCTTCGCGTATGAACATCGGACAGCTGCTCGAAGTTCATCTGGGTTGGGCCGCCAAGGGCATCGGCCGCAAGATCAACGACATGCTTGAGCAGAACAAGGCGGTCGGCGAGTTGCGCAAGTTCCTCGGCGAGGTCTACAAGAGTGAAGGCACGCAGAAGGTCGACCTCGACGAACTCGAGGACGCCGAAGTGGTGACGCTGGCGAAGAACCTCACCGGCGGTCTGCCGGTGGCGACGCCGGTGTTCGACGGCGCCGCCGAGCACGAGATCAAGGCGCTGCTGAAGCTGGCGGGCCTGCCGGAAACCGGTCAGACCACGCTGGTCGATGGCCGCAGCGGCGACGCGTTCTCGCGTTCGGTGACCGTGGGCTACATGTACATGCTCAAGCTCAACCACCTCGTCGACGACAAGATGCACGCACGTTCGACCGGTCCGTACTCGCTCGTCACCCAGCAGCCGCTGGGCGGCAAGGCGCAGTTCGGCGGTCAGCGTTTCGGCGAAATGGAAGTCTGGGCGCTGGAAGCCTATGGCGCGGCCTACACGCTGCAGGAAATGCTCACCGTCAAGTCCGACGACACCAATGGTCGTACGCGCATGTACAAGGCGATCGTCGATGGCGATCACCGTATGCACGCCGGCATGCCGGAATCGTTCAACGTGCTGGTCAAGGAAATCCGTTCGATCGGTCTCAACATCGAGCTGGACCAGTCCAACTAAGCGCGGCATTGAATTGAATTCGGACAAGAATTCGGAGTAAGTCATGAAAGAACTGTTCAACCTGCTGAAGAGCTCGCAGGACGATTACGAGGACTTCGACGCGATCAAGATCGGTCTGTCCTCGCCGGAAACGATTCGTGCCTGGTCGTTCGGCGAGGTCAAGAAGCCGGAGACGATCAACTACCGCACGTTCAAGCCGGAACGCGACGGTCTGTTCTGCGCCAAGCTGTTCGGGCCGATCAAGGACTACGAATGTCTTTGCGGCAAGTACAAGCGCCTCAAGCATCGCGGCGTGGTCTGTGAGAAGTGTGGCGTGGAAGTCACCGTGGCCAAGGTGCGTCGCGAACGCATGGGCCACATCGAGCTGGCCTCGCCGGTCGCGCACATCTGGTTCCTGAAGTCGCTGCCCTCGCGCATCGGCCTGTTGATGGACATGCCGCTGCGCGCGATCGAGCGCGTGCTGTACTTCGAGGCCCACGTGGTGGTCGACGGCGGCCTCACGCCGCTCGAGCGCGGCACCCTGCTGACCGAAGAGGAATACCTCGACGCGGTCGAGAAGTACGGTGACGAATTCGATGCACGCATGGGCGCCGAAGCCGTTCATGACCTCATCAAGCAGATCGACCTGCAGAAGGAAACGGTCAAGCTGCGTGAGGAGATCAATGCCACCGGCTCCGATACCAAGATCAAGAAGCTCGGCAAGCGCCTCAAGCTGATCGAGTACTTCCTGGCGTCGAGCAATCGCCCGGAATGGATGATCCTGACGGTGCTGCCGGTGTTGCCGCCGGACCTGCGTCCGTTGGTGCCGCTGGACGGTGGCCGCTTCGCGACCTCGGATCTCAATGATCTGTACCGCCGCGTCATCAACCGCAACAACCGCCTCAAGCGCCTGCTGGAACTGTCGGCGCCCGACATCATCGTGCGCAACGAAAAGCGCATGCTGCAGGAGTCGGTGGACGCGCTGATCGACAACGGCCGTCGTGGCCGTGCGATCACCGGCACCAACAAGCGCCCGCTCAAGTCGCTGGCCGACATGATCAAGGGCAAGCAGGGCCGCTTCCGCCAGAACCTGCTGGGCAAGCGTGTCGACTACTCCGGCCGTTCGGTCATCGTGGTCGGCCCGACGCTGAAGCTGCACCAGTGTGGTCTGCCCAAGAAGATGGCGCTGGAGCTGTTCAAGCCGTTCGTGTTCTCGCGCCTGCAGCGCCTCGGCCACGCGACCACGATCAAGGCCGCCAAGAAAATGGTCGAGCGTGAAGACGGTCTGGTCTGGGACGTGCTCGAAGAGTGCATCAAGGAGCACCCGGTTCTCCTGAACCGCGCGCCGACGCTGCATCGTCTGGGGATCCAGGCCTTCGAGCCGATCCTGATCGAAGGCAAGGCGATCAACCTGCATCCGCTGGTCTGCACCGCGTTCAACGCCGACTTCGACGGCGACCAGATGGCCGTACACGTGCCGCTGTCGCTCGAAGCGCAGATCGAAGCGCGCGTGCTGATGATGTCGACCAACAACATCCTGTCGCCGGCCAACGGCGATCCGATCATCGTGCCGTCGCAGGACGTTGTTCTGGGCCTGTACTGGATGACGCGTGATCGCATCAACGCCCCAGGTGAGGGCATGGTCTTCGCGGACGTGTCCGAAGTGCATCGCGCTTATGAGTCCGGTGCTCTGGATCTGCAGGCCAAGATCAAGGTACGTCTGAACGACTACGAGGATCAGCAGGACGACAGCGTCAAGGCGGTGCGTCATATCGTCGACACCACGACCGGTCGTGCCCTGTTGTCGGAAATACTTCCGGAGGGCGTACCGTTCTCCGTGGTCAACAAGACGCTGACCAAGAAGCAGGTCTCCGGCGTCATCAACTATGTGTATCGCCGCTGCGGCACCAAGGATTCGGTGATCTTCGCCGATCAGCTGATGTACACCGGCTTCCGCATGTCGACCAAGGCCGGCGTCTCGTTCTGCATCGACGACATGGTCGTGCCGGACGAGAAGGTCAAGGTTCTGTCCGAGGCCGAGGACAAGGTCAAGGAGATCAACGAGGAGTACTCGCAGGGTCTGACCACGGCCGGTGAACGCTACAACCGCGTCGTCGACGTATGGTCACGCGCCAATGACGACGTGTCACGGGCGATGATGACGCGTATCGGCTCCGAGTCGGTGGTGGATCGTGACGGCAAGGAAGTCAAGCAGCCGAGCTTCAACTCGGTGTTCATCATGGCCGACTCCGGTGCGCGTGGTTCGCAGGCGCAGATTCGTCAGCTGGCCGGCATGCGTGGCCTGATGGCCAAGCCGGACGGCTCGATCATCGAGACGCCGATCACCGCGAACTTCCGCGAAGGTCTCAACGTTCTGCAGTACTTCATCTCGACCCACGGCGCTCGTAAGGGCCTGGCCGATACGGCCTTGAAGACCGCGAACTCGGGCTACCTGACGCGTCGTCTGGTTGACGTCGCCCAGGACGTGGTGGTGACGGCAGAAGATTGCGAAACCGAGCACGGCCTGCAGATGACGCCGATCGTCGAGGGCGGAGACATACTCGAGCCGCTGCGCGATCGCGTGCTCGGCCGCGTTACGCTCAACCCGATCTACAAGCCCGGCACCGATGAGGTTCTGGTCGACACCGGCGTGATGCTCGACGAAAAGCTCTGCGACATCATCGAACGCAACAGCGTCGACGAGGTCTGGGTGCGCTCGCCGATCACCTGCGAGCTGCCGTTCGGTATCTGCGGCAAGTGCTATGGCCGCGACCTGGCGCGTGGCCATGTCGTCAACATCGGCGAGTCGGTGGGCGTCATCGCCGCTCAGTCGATCGGCGAACCGGGCACGCAGCTGACCATGCGCACCTTCCACGTCGGCGGCGCGGCTTCGCGTGCGGCTGCGGCGGATGGCGCGGACGTGCGTGCCAGCGGCACGATCAAGCTGCACAACGTCAAGACCGTGAAGAATCGCGACGGCAACTTGGTGGCGGTATCGCGTTCCGGTGAAATCGGCGTGATCGCGGCCGATGGCCGTGAACGCGAGCGCTACAAGATTCCGTACGGCGCAACGATCCTGGTGTTCGACGGCGAAGAGGTGAAGCCGGGCCAGCGCGTCGCCAAGTGGGATCCGCATACCCATCCCATCGTCACCGAGCTGGCCGGTACCGTACGCCTGCTCGATTTCGAGGAAGGCGTCAGCGTGCACCGCGAAGAGGACCCCGTCACCGGTGTGTCGACCCTGGTCGTCACCGAAGGCAAGGGCCGCTCGGCCGGACGCGATCTGCGGCCGACGATTCAGTTGCTCGATGAGAGCGGCGAGGAAATGTGCTTTCCGGGCACCGACATTCCAGCGAACTACTCGCTGCCGCCGAAGGCGGTCGTGGGCGTCGAGGACGGTGCCAAGCTCGGCGTCGGCGACATCATCGCGCGTCTGCCGCAGGAAGCCTCCAAGTCGCGTGACATCACCGGCGGTCTGCCGCGTGTGGCCGACCTGTTCGAGGCGCGCAAGCCCAAGGACCCGGCGGTGTTGGCCGAGGCATCGGGCACGGTCAAGTTCGGCAGCCCGACCAAGGGCAAGACCCGCCTGAAGATCGTCAAGTCCGACGGCGACGAGGTCGAGCTGCTGATTCCGAAGTGGCGGCAGATCGGCGTGTTCGAAGGCGAGCACGTGGAGCAGGGCGAAATCATCTCCGACGGCGAGCCGAGCCCGCACGACATCCTGCGGCTGCAGGGCGTGACCGCGCTGGCGAACTATCTGGTGAAGGAAATCCAGGACGTCTACCGCCTGCAGGGTGTGAAGATCAACGACAAGCACATCGAGACGATCATTCGTCAGATGCTGCGCAAGGTCGAGGTCACGCAGGTCGGTGACGCGCGCTTCCTGCAGGGCGAGCAGGTCGAGATGTTCCAGGTCAACAGCGAGAATCGGAAGATGAAGGCCGACGGCCTGGCGGGCGCCAAGTTCAATCGCCTGCTGCTGGGCATCACCAAGGCCAGCCTGTCGACCGAGTCGTTCATCTCGGCAGCTTCGTTCCAGGAAACCACCCGCGTTCTGACGGAAGCCTCGGTACGTGGTTCGCGCGACGAACTGCGTGGGCTCAAGGAAAACGTCATCGTCGGTCGCCTGATACCGGCCGGTACCGGTCTGGCGTTCCACGAGCAGCGCCGGCGCGCCAAGGGCGGCAGTTTCCTTGCCGATCTGCAGCGCACCAGCAGCATGTCCGGAGCCTTCGACGCGGTCGGTGGAGAAGCGCCGATCCGCGACACCGGCATGACCGTGGACGCGGACAGCGGTGATGTGGCGGATGCGGACAGCGCTGAGTCCGAGGGCGGCGAGGAATAAGTCCGCCTCAGGAAAAAAACGGCGCCTCGGCGCCGTTTTTTTTTGATCTCCGTTCGAGGGTGACGGTAGCGGTGTGCCGCCGGCGCTTTGGGTGCTGCTGGCGCGCTGCGGACGTTCAGGCGGCGACGCTGGGCAGCCAGTGCGTGGCGAACTCGTCCGCCGGAATCGCTCGTCCGTAGAGATAGCCCTGTGCGTAGCGACAGCCGAGAGACTGCAGGCTGCCGTGCTGGATTTCGGTTTCCACGCCCTCGGCGATCACGTCCACGTCGAGGCTGTCACCCAGCGCCAGAATCGCGCGCACCATTCCGGCCGCCCGCGTGTCCGGCAGATCCGCCACGAACGAGCGATCGACCTTGAGCTGGTCCAGCGGAAGGTCACGCAGTCGTCCCAGCGATGAAAAGCCGGTGCCAAAGTCGTCGACCGAGAAGCGCACACCTTCGCCGCGCAGGCGGCGCACTGCCTGCCAGCCGGCATCCTGTGTGTTGGCGGCGATCGCCTCGGTCAGCTCCAACTCCAGGCAGCGCGCCGGCAGGCGATAGCGCGCCAACACTTCGCACACCACGATGTCGAGCCGGTTGTCGAGCTGGTCCGGACTGAGATTCACGGCGACGCGGAAGTCGTCGGGCAGGCTGGCCTCACATCGCCAGCGCGCCAGCTGTCGACAGACGGTGCCGAGCACGAACAGCCCCAGTTCCTGGTCGAGCCCGGCTTCATGAGCCAGCGGCACGAAAGTGGAGGGCGGAATCCATTTGCCACCGCGCCGCCAGCGCAGCAGCGCTTCGGCGCCGACAATTTCGCGCGTACGCACCGTGACCTGCGGTTGGTAGTGGCACACCAGGGTGCCGTTGCTGAAGGCCGCGCGCAGATCGGCGACCAGGGAAACGCGTTCGCTCGCGAGCAGATTGATGCCGCTGTCGTATCGGCGGAAACGTCCGGCCCGCGCGCGCTTGGATTCGATCATCGCGGAATTTGCGTGCTCGAACAGGGCGGCTGCGTCGCTGCCATCCGCCGGTGCGCTCGCGATACCGACACTCACCGTCAGGCAGACCGTGGAGCCGCCGACCAGAATGCCGCCTTGCAGGTCGCGGGAGAGTCGTTCGAGCGTGCCGTCGACGACCGAATCGACAACCGTGCTGCTCAGCGCCACGGCGAAGCAATCACCTTCGGCGCGCGCCACCAGGGCTCGCGGCCCGAAGATTTCGCACAGGCGCAGCGCAAGGCGTGACAGCACGCCATCGGCAACATCTTTGCCCAGACCCTCGACCACCGACTGAAAACGGTCTACGTCCACTGCCAGGAGCGTGAGGGCTTCCTCATTGTCCATCCGCAGTTGCAGCATCCGGCAGAAGCGCCGCAGATTGGGAAGCCCGGTCAGTTCGTCGTAGTTCTGAAGGTAGTCGAGCCGTTCACGATAGCTCTCCGGTCGGCCCATGTCCGATAGCAGCAGCATGAACTGACCGACATCGCCGTCGCGGCGGTGCAAGGCAGACAGTCGCAACAGCAGCGGAGGCTGGCTGCCCAGCTCGTCAACTTCACGCACGATACCCTGCCAAAGGCCGCCGACGCGGACATGTCGCAAGGCATTTTCAGCGGCGTCGGCATCGCTGTCGTCGAACACGATCTCGGCGAATGGTCGGCCGAGCAGTTTGTCGCGCGGTAGCCCGATCAGCTTTTCGAAGGCGTTGTTGGTGGTAACTACATGGCCGTCGCGATCGGCGATGGCGATGCCTTCGGTCACTGACTCGAAGGTCCGATGCAGCATTTCGGCTCGTTCAACCGCGTTCTGGTGTTCGGTGACGTCCCAGATGATGCCGGACCAGCGGGGTTCCTGATGGCGCCGGTCGCGGCGCCCCCGGCATTGGAACCAGCGCATCGTCGCGCGCGACGTGCGAATGCGGAAGTTCGTCTCGAACACCTCAAGATCCTCGCCAATGGCCAGCCGCAACTGTCCCAGGACACGGCTGCGGTCATCATCCGGCATCAGTGCCAGCCAGTTCCAAAGGCTGCCTCCCGGAGGCACCTCGGACAGAACCGCCAGCTGCTCCGGGCTCAGCGCAACGCGAAAACGGGCGCGACGCAGATCGGCGTCATCGGTGGGAGCGAGCAACTCCCAGTTGCTGCCGCGTGAGGCTTCGATGGCGTGACGCAGGTCTTCTACGGCACGTTCGGTCTGCTGTTCGGCCCGCGCCCGCCTTCCGAACTGTCGGCGCAGCACGCAGTACAGCAGGCCGGCCGTCACGCCGACGAACAATAGGCCCTTCACCGTCTGTAACGAGGGATCGAGTCGACTCAGCGCGAGATCCGACCACACGATCCAAGATCCTGCGAACCCCGCGTAACAGAGACTCAGTACCAGGGCGGGGCGCGACGCGGCGGAAGGGCGATTCAAAGGTGCGGGCTGCATGACGGTGCGGACGATGTCGGTATGGGGGCGAAGGAACGGAGGGCCCGCACCACCGGCCGCCAGCGCTGTTGATCACGCCATACCCGACCGCACTACGAAAAAGCCCCCGAGTACCACTACGCGCCAAGCCTAAGCCGCGCACAGCTAGAATAAGGCCTTGCCTGGCCCGGAGGCAGGCATGCACCGACCGGCGGCCGGCACCGCACTGCCTAAGGTGATTCGCATGCGGGATGTTGACAATAGGCCGGCGGCTCACTATATTGCGCGCCCTTGTCTGGCGGGCCGATTCCGTAAACACGAAGTCGGCCCGCCATCTCTTTCATAAGTCGGGAAGTTCCTTTCGTGCCTACGATCAATCAGTTAGTGCGCAGCGGTCGCTCCACGAAGGCGGCCAAGTCGAAGGTGCCGGCGCTTACGGGTAGCCCCCAGAAGCGCGGCGTCTGCACTCGTGTCTATACCACCACGCCGAAAAAGCCGAACTCCGCACTCCGTAAGGTGTGCAAGGTCCGTTTGACCAATGGGTTCGAGGTCATCTCCTATATTGGTGGTGAAGGGCACAATCTTCAGGAGCATTCGGTCGTGATGATTCGCGGCGGCCGAGTCAAGGATCTTCCCGGCGTGCGTTACCACACCGTCCGCGGCGCGCTCGACTGCGCCGGCATCGACAAGCGCCGCCAAGGCCGCTCCAAATATGGCGCCAAGCGCCCCAAAGGTAACTGACGGGCACTTTCGTGCCCGTCTCGATGCAGTCCCGTAATTAATCAGGTAATCGCGTCATGTCCCGTCGTCGCAAGCCAGAACAGCGCAAGATCCTTCCGGATCCGAAGTTCAAATCGGAGCTTCTCGCCAAATTCATGAACATGATCATGGAAGACGGCAAGAAGTCGCGTGCCGAGCAGATCGTCTACGGCGCGCTGGATATCATCGCCGGAAAGAAGGCTCTCGATGAGCCGCTGCCGGTTCTTGAAACTGCGCTGGACAACATCCGGCCGGCCGTCGAGGTCAAGTCGCGTCGCGTTGGTGGCGCCACTTACCAGGTGCCGATCGAAGTTCGTGCCGTGCGCCGCACGACGCTGGCGATGCGCTGGGTCATCGACGCCGCCCGTGCCCGCGGTGAGAAGGGCATGGCCGAACGTCTGGCCGGCGAGCTGCTGGATGCCTCCGAGCATCGCGGCGCCGCGGTCAAGAAGCGTGAAGACACGCACCGTATGGCGGAAGCCAACAAGGCCTTCTCGCACTTCCGCTGGTAACCCACAAGATTTTTTGAGGTTTTCCTCAAGAGGATATTGCCGTGCCACGCACGACCCCCATCGAGCGCTACAGGAACATCGGAATCTCCGCACATATTGATGCGGGCAAGACCACGACGACCGAGCGCGTCCTGTTCTACACCGGCGTCTCCCACAAAATGGGCGAGGTCCATGACGGTGCTGCGACCATGGATTGGATGGAGCAGGAGCAGGAGCGTGGCATCACCATCACCTCGGCTGCGACCACCTGCTTCTGGCGGGGTATGGACAAGCAGTTCGAAGAGCATCACATCAACATCATCGACACGCCGGGGCACGTCGACTTCACGATTGAAGTCGAGCGCTCGATGCGTGTGCTCGACGGTGCCTGCATGGTGTATTGCGCGGTCGGTGGCGTTCAGCCGCAGTCCGAAACCGTTTGGCGCCAGGCGACCCGTTACAAGGTTCCGCGCATCGGTTTCGTCAACAAGATGGATCGCACCGGTGCCGACTTCTTCAAGGTCGTCGAGCAGATGCGTCAGCGTCTGGGCGCCAACCCGATCCCGCTGATCATTCCGATCGGTGCGGAAGAAGGCTTCCAGGGCGTGGTCGACCTCATCACGATGAAGGCGATCTACTGGAACGAAGAAGACATGGGCATGACCTATGAGCTTCGTGACATCCCGTCGGAGCTGCAGGCGACTGCCGACAGCTGGCGCGAGAAGCTGCTGGAAGCGGCGGCGGAATCCTCCGAAGAATTGATGGACAAGTACCTTGAGGGCGGCGAGCTGTCCGTCGAGGAAATCATGGAGGCGATCCGCGAGCGCACCGTGAAGCTCGAGATCGTGCCGATGATGTGTGGCTCGGCGTTCAAGAACAAGGGTGTCCAGTTCATGCTGGATGCGGTGATTCGCTACCTGCCGGCGCCGAACGAAGTGGCGGCGATCGTCGGTACGGACCCGGACGACTCCGAGAAGAAGCTCGAGCGTCACGCGGTCGACAGCGAGCCGTTCGCGGCGCTGGCGTTCAAGATTGCGTCCGACAAGTACGTGGGTTCGCTGACCTTCATTCGCGTCTATTCGGGCGTGCTTGAAGCCGGTTCCAGTGTGCTCAACCCGCTGACCGGCAAGAAGGAGCGCATTGGTCGTCTGCTGCAGATGCACGCCAACAAGCGCGAGGAAATCAAGGAAGTGCGCGCTGGCGATATCGCTGCCTGCGTCGGCATCTCCCACATCGTGACCGGTGCGACGCTGTGCGATCTGGACAAGCCGATCGTGCTCGAGCGCATGGAGTTCCCGGAGCCGGTGATTTCCCAGGCGGTCGAGCCGAAGACCAAGGTCGACCAGGAAAAGATGGGTATCGCGTTGTCCAAGCTCGCGATCGAGGATCCGTCGTTCCGCGTCCACACCGACGAGGAATCCGGCCAGACCATCATTTCCGGCATGGGTGAGCTGCATCTGGAAATTCTCGTCGACCGCATGAAGCGCGAGTACGGCGTCGAAGCGAACGTCGGCAAGCCGCAGGTGGCCTACCGCGAGACGATCAAGTCGACCGTCGAGCAGGAAGGCAAGTTCGTGCGCCAGTCCGGCGGCCGCGGCCAGTACGGCCATGTGTGGCTGCGTCTGGAGCCGAAGGAGCCGGGCGAAGGTTACGAATTCGTCAACGCGATCGTCGGTGGTGTGGTGCCGAAGGAATACATCGGTGCGGTCGATAAGGGCATCCAGGAACAGATGAAGAACGGCGTGATCGCCGGCTTCCCGATCGAGGATGTCAAGGTCACGCTGTACGACGGTTCGTACCACGATGTCGACTCCAACGAAATGGCGTTCAAGATCGCCGGCTCGATGGGTTTCAAGGAAGGTGCCCGCAAGGCCAATGCCGTCATCCTTGAGCCGATCATGGAAGTCGAGGTGGTGACGCCGGAAGACTACATGGGTGATGTCATGGGCGACCTTTCGCGCCGCCGTGGTGTCCTCCAGGGTTCGGAAGACGGTCATTCCGGCAAGGTCATCAATGCCGAAGTGCCGTTGTCCGAAATGTTCGGGTACTCGACCACGCTGCGCTCGATGTCACAGGGCCGCGCGACGTACACGATGGAATTCAAGAAGTATCAGGAGGCGCCGAGCAACATCGCCGCCACCCTGATGAAGAAAGAAGCCGCTTAACCCGCACCCGAATCAAACTGGGTCAGAGATAAGAGAACAGTCATGGCAAAAGAGAAGTTCGAGCGCACGAAGCCGCACGTGAACGTCGGCACGATCGGTCACGTGGACCACGGAAAGACGACGCTGACGGCGGCGTTGACGGTGTGTCAGGCGAAGAAGTT
>JAHZLQ010000027.1 GCA_022599775.1 Gammaproteobacteria bacterium | reverse complement strand
CGAATACGTCGCCGCGGATGACGACGAGGCGCTGGCGGCTTTCCACGAGCTGACCCGGGTCGAGGGCATCATCCCGGCGCTGGAATCGGCGCATGCCGTGGCGCACGCGAAGAAGCTGGCGGCGGAGATGGGCCGCGACCAACACATTGTCGTCAATCTGTCGGGGCGTGGCGACAAGGACATCTTCACCGTCGCCAAGCGCGAAGGTATCGAGCTGTCCTGAGACGCTGGATTAGTTCCTGGTGCTGACGAAGCCGGCAGGCGTGAGCTTGAGCGCCTTGAAATTAATCGCGCGTGTGCGCCGAACGTTGGCGGCTATGGTCTCGCTCATGGCCTGCAGCGATTCCGCGTCGCTGATGGCCGCGAACTGTCGCGCCTTGTTCAGCGCGAACATCGTCTCGTAGATCATCGCCTCGGCCATGGCCTGGCGGCCCGGCTCCCGTTTGGCCTGCGGTGCATTGCCGCACAGCGATTCGAGCTGCTTGCGTGCCGCCGGAATCAGCTCGCCCTCGGGCAGCGGGCGGCGGTGCACCAGCGACCACATCGTGATCCAGTAGGCGGTCATCGCATCGGCCAGATTGTCCGGCTTGAGCCCCAGCGGCCCGAAGGTCTCGCGAAATTCGTCGGGATAGTCGTGTTCGCCGAGCTGTTCGACGATCGTGGATTCCGGGACCTTGTGCGTTTTCGCGAGCGTGCTCAGAAACTCCCGTCGCACCTGGCCGGAAACGGCCGCGGATACTGTGAAGTCCAGCCGGTCGGCCTTTCCGGTCGGCGGGTGGGGCTGCGATTTGTTCATCGGTTCAATCCTGAAGCCCTGAGCATCGGATTCAGCCGCGCACGAAGCCGCGCGAGGTCAGTTGCATGCCGCGCAGGTCCAGGCCCTGCTTGCGTGCCTGCGCCTGCGCCGCGGCGGCAATCTGTTCGCGTTCGGCATCGCTCTTGGCGCTGCTGCGCAGCGTGATCGTCCACATGGTTTCGTAGATGTAGGTTTCGGCGAGTTGCTGGCGTTCGTCGTTGTCCGCCGAGGCAAACGCCGCATTGCCGGCGAGTTGTGTCCTCACCTGAGTTCTTGCCGCCTGAACCTCCGACTTTTCGGGCAGATCTTCCTGATTGGCCGCCATCCAGCTCACGACCCAATAGGCCGTCATGGCATCGGCCACGTCGTTGAGTTCCAGGCCGTAGGGACCGACGTCGGCCTCGAAGCGCTCGATCATGTCCCGATCCTGCAGATCGGTCTCGGCGCTGAGCGCCATGGATTCGTCGATGGCGCGCAGATTGGCCAGAAATTTCTGTTCCATCGCCTCCGAGATGGAGGCCTTGGGGCGGTAGCTGAAATCGCTGCCGGTCGAGACACTGGTGGTGGAGCCTTCGGCGGCGGCCTTGCTGGCCTGCCGGACCTGATGGGCCGCCATGATGTCGGCCTGGACCTGTTGATTCAGGATCATCGTATTGACGTTGGCATTGGCGTCGATCATCGGGCCGCTGGGCCAGCTTTGCGCCAGTGCGCTGCTCGCGAACAGCCCCAGCGTCAGGGCGATGGCGGCGGCGATTCGGGACAAAGGCTTGCTCATGACGAAGCTCCAGCGTGAATTTGGCGATGGGCGGGGTCCGACCCTGTACGGCGGAAACGAAAAAGGGAATGAGGCATCGTGGATGCCCCATTCCCGGTGACGCCAGAAGCTGACGTCGATTTCAGCAAGTCGCTTACTGTGCGCGACCCGAGGTGGCAAGCGCATCGCCGACTTTCGTCAGGGCGGTGTGAATGCCTTGCGACATGTAGTTGAGGCGCATTGACTCGGCGGTCAGCTCGGTCTGCAGCTCCATGATCTCGTTCTGGGCGTCGGCGCGGTCGTTGTCCTTGGTGCCTTCAGCCGCGTCGACGGCGTCGGACAGTTCATTGGCCTTGTCCTGCACGCGATCGGCCTGGCTCTGCAGCGCCTTGCCCAGTGATTCGGCCATGGCGATAAAGAAGTCGCCGCCCTTGCCCTTGGACTTCTCGGACTTGCCGCCTTCGGAGATGTCGTTCATCTGCTCGGTGAACCACTGACGGGTCGATTCCATCAGTTCCTGCACAGCGCGATCGAGATCGCCGTATTCCGCCGGGGAGGCCTGTTCGCGGACCGCTTCCATCGCGTCCTGATAGTTGCCGGCGGCACCTTCATAGTCGCCGATCGCGCCGTGGAACGCGCCTTGTGCGGCATCAATCATCGACTGCGGCAGACCGAACTGCTGGCCGACCTGCTGGATCACCTGATCGATCGCGCCGGAGGCGATCTGGGTGAAGAGCTGAGCCGCCATGGTGCCGATCGGGCCGCCGAACATCGTGCCAAGCGCGGTGACACCGAGGTTGAGGATGTTGTTGAAGTTCAATCCGTTGCTCATTTGCTGTCTCCCCAGGAGAGAAAGATGGTCAATTTGTGCTCGCTGTGTCCCTGCGAACCTGCCCGACGCTTGTGGAGCCGGTGCGTTGGAGCTTTGTCAGCGACCGGTGCAGTTTCTCTGCAGAATCTTCGAAAAAATAGCTAGGTTCTGCCCTAGCTCGGGCGACTACGAGGCGCGCCAGAAGGCCGGCGAAAAGGCGCAGACGCCACGGACGTCGCCATCGTCGTCGTATTTGACGAGCCGGAACGCGGCATCGCTGTCGTCGGCCAAATCGGCGGTGTCGGCGTCCGCTTCGACCGCCCACAACTCGGGGCAGCCCGCGCCCGAGGCCGAGCCTTTGCGCACGGACAGGGTCTTGCCGTCCGGCGACCAGCGTGGCGAAGTCTCGCCGACCAGCGAACTGGTGATCTGCTGCGGCGACGAACCGTCGATGTCCATCGTCCACACGTGCCGCCGGCTGGCGCCGTCTTCGGCGATCGAGAAGGCGATGCGTTCCCCATCCGGGCTGACCGACACGCTGGACGGTTCGAGTCCATCAAACGATCGGAGGCTTGTGTCGATGTTGAAGCTCATGTCGGTGATCACGATGGATTCGCCGTCGACCAGCACCAAGCGTCCATCCGGCGTCCATGCGTAATCCTCGATGCCTTCGCCGTACTCCTTGATGACGGCGCCATTGCGGTCGAGGACCAGCGTCTGTTCGCCGAAGTCACGGGCTTCGATGATGAAGGTCCCGTTGGGCGAGAGCTTCGGGTAGCCGTTGAGGAATTCATCGAGCGCGATTCGCCCGGTTTCGTTGCCATTGCGCTTGAAGGTGACGATGTCCTGCTTGTTGGTATCACCGGTGGCTGAATCGCTGTCGATGGCCACGAACTCCTGCGAGTCGGCCGACGGCGTGCTGCCGTCGCCGGTACCGTTGCGGAGCACGTCGACCTCGCCCTCGGAAGGATCGAAGGCGATGTAGTCGGTGGCGTCGTCGAAATACAGCACGCCTTCGAGGCCACGGTTCAGTTCATCGCCACCACCACCACCACCACCACCATCGCCTCCGCCACCGTCATCATCGCCACCACCACCACCACCGCAGGCCTGGATCGAGGCGAACAGGGCGGCAGCGCAGAGCATCCTGAGCAGCAAGCTTGGATAGCCGGTAGGGGATGAGGGCGTCATCGATCGGTTCATGTCCGTATTTCTCATGGCGAGTTTTTATCGTCCGCCCGCCGTCCCCCCGAGCCAGCGGACACTGCCGGCAGTTTGCTCAGGGGGCGATGCGATGGCTACCTGGTGGAAACCCCAGGGTTGGTCCCTGGCGATGAGCACATAAAGTCATCGGAACTGCCGCATTTTCAGACCGACCGGTAGGCGGCGGCAGCGCGACTGAGCACCTCGGGCGTTCCCTAGGCTGGGGCGCATCCGTATATGAACGGCTCCGCAGGACGGACAGAATCGGTTCAGGACGGACCGATCGCGCAGCGGCTGCTGTGGGGTGAGGCGCCGTACAAATCCACCCAATGGAGATAAGGGAGTTTTCTATGTCCGCGATGGGAAACACACTTTTCGGGGGGCTCTCCGATGCGGCTTTCAAGGGCGCGATGTCGAATGCCTTGTCCACGCCGATCGGCGGCGCCGCCGAGGCACGCCTTGCCGGCGCGCTGGAGATGCTCAATACCAATCAACTGTCGTCCGGTGAGCGCAAGACCCTGATGACGATGGCGCGTGCACTGTCGTCGGACGGTCACATCAGCGCCAGCGATGCTGACGCGATGATCTCGTCGATGCAGGAATTCAGTTCCAATGGCGTGACCGCGTTCAGCGACTCCTGGCCGTTTGCCGGTATGGACCTGCGCCAGGCACCCGGTTCAGCGCTGTTCAACGGCCTGATCGGCGAAATGCTCGGCAACGCCGGCGAACTGGGTTCGCTGCTGCGCGACTACCAGTTCCTCAGCACCATGGATTCCATGCTCGACCAGACCACCGCCACGCCATGGCGTGCGGCGCTGGACAGCGCCTTTGCCAGCGCGGACCTGTCCAAGCTCTCGGGTGCCGAGCGCATGGCGCTGGTGGGCATGGTTGCCACGGCGACGGCGGATGGTGTGGTTAGCTGGCCGGAGGCGAGCACCATTCTGTCGGCCTTGAACCAGGATCTGGGCACCGGCACGACGATGCATCCGATGCCGGTACCGGCGCCCGCGCAGAGCGACTGGACGGTCGCCCAGACCGGTGACGGCAAGGCCACGATCGATCTCGGCAGCTACACCCTGGCAATCAACGAGCACAGCTCCGAAATCGTGCTGACCAACAAGGAAACCGGCGAAACCTCGCGCATCTGGGGCGATCCGCACTTCGATACCAATGGCGACGGACGCACCGACGTGGACTTCTGGGGCACGATCACGCTGAACCTGGAAGATGGCACCAAGATCACGATCAACACCACGCCGTATGCCCGCAATGAGGCGATGACGCTGTCGAGTTCGCTGACCATCACCAATGGCGATCAGGCGATCGTGGTCGACAAGCTCGACCAGAACACGATCGGCGACATGACCATCAAGGAAGGCGATACCGGTTACGCAATGGACATCCTCACCGGCGATGGCATGAACCTGTACGAGAACAGCTCGGGTGAGGGCTGGATGGTGCGGGACGGTCTGTGGATGCGCGAGGTGACGCAAGCCGACATGAACAAGACCAAGGACATGCCCAGCGACTTCAGCCTGTTGGAAGGTCTGCAGGCGATGAGCTTCAGCTTCGCCAGCAGCATGCTGCTGGGAATGCTCGGCTCGATGTTCCAGGAGTCGCCCCGTTGATCGCAGGGCAATGATCGGGGAGGGCGCAGCCGCGGCGGCGGCGGGCGCCAGCGGTGTTCCGGGCCTCCGGAGCACCGCTTTTCTGCGCTCCGACCGCCTGAGTCTGTGGCCGCTGTCCACGCGCGATGCGCGCGGTCTGCTGGAGATGGACCGCTCCGATCTGGTCGCGCGTTGGTTGCTGGACGATCGCCTGCAGAACCTGATGCAGGCCCATCTGCTGATCGACTGGATGCGCGCCTTCTACGAACGCCGGCCCGGCCTCGGCGCTTGGGCGGCGCGAGACGCTCAAGATCGCTTTGTCGGCATCTACTCGCTGATGCCGGTGGCGGACAGCGACGACATCGAGATCGGGGCGCGCCTGCTGCCGGAATTCTGGAACGGCGGTCTGGCGGTGGAGATGGGTCAGCATCTGTGTTGGCACGCCTTTGTCGATCTCGAACTGCCGAGGCTGATCTCGCTGTGCGACCCGCGCCACCTTTCCGTACCGTCGGTGCTGGCCCGCCTGGGGTTCAAAGCCACGGGCTCGACCACGCATTTCGGCAAGCCGGCGCTGGGCTTCGTGCAGTATCGCGGTGATTGGCTGCAAGGCCGGACGGCGCAGGATTGACTCGCGCCGAATTCGTTGTCCGTCAACTGGCCCGCATGCGCGCGAGCGGTTCAAAGGTCGCGCAGCACCCAATCCCGTGGCGGCAGGCTGTTGGCGGGCCGAGTCGTGCCGCCGGCCATGATCTCGCCGATACGGTCCGGCGATTCACCGCGCCGCCAGGCGCCGGCCAGGGTGCCAAGCCGGCTTCGCGTCTGCCGCGTGTAGGCGCCTTCGGGCTCGGTACTCAGATCCGATTCGATCTTGAGCGGATACAGTTCCTGCGCCTCGCGGCTGTGATTGAGCAGGGTGATCAGTTTGACCACGGCTGCGTAGTAGCCGTCGTCGCTGAGATACGGTCGCTGCGTGCGTTGGCAGTACCAGACGGTGAGATATTCGAGCGGTCCGAAGCTGCGTCGCGGCGCCACGCCCAGGTGCTGGCCGTTGAGCACGCTGGCGCTGATCGCTCGCGTGTTGTCGCCGCTGGCCTTCCACAGGTCGGTGGTGCCCCAGGAGGTGAGCTGACCGGTCGGCAGGTCATGGCGCTTCAGCGCCAGCGCCAGCGCCGCGGCCAGATCGCGCTTGGCCGGGCTGTTGTCGCTGTCGGCAACGATCAGCATCAGCTTGAGAAAACCCGGATAGCCGAGATAGCCGAAGCGACGACAGACGCGCTTGAGCACCGCCAGGCGCGTTTCATCGTCCGGACTTTGATGCAGCCCCTCGGCGAGGCGTGCCGCCGCTTCGCGCCAGGACTCGGCGGCGGCCGCGAGTGGGGCGTCGGCCATCAGCCGCTCAACGCGGCGAGTACGTGATCGGCCAGGCCTTGTGCGCTGGCGGCGGGATCGGCCAGGTCGAAGTCCGGCGTGGCGGCCTCGGCCTTGAGCGCGCGCGAGCCCGGCGCGATGTCGGCCCAGGCATCGAGCGACAGCAGCCATTCGCCGGGATCGGCATGCGCCTCGTTGGCCGCCACCAAGCGTTCTGCCGAGAACTGGCCGGCGGTTGCGGATTCTAGGCTGCCCGTCGATGCAAGCCCTTGAGCTTCCGAGCTTTCCGCCTGAAAGGCGGGCCTCAAGGCAGGCGTTCGTAGGGCATCGATCAGGGCGATACGGCTATTGTCTGTGGATTGAACTTTCATGGCATACGTCTGCATTACGCGGACTCCCCCCGGAGCTGTGACGATCTTAGACCCGCCACCCGGCGGCGTGAACCTCGGACTTACCCTATGCCGGCCCGGAATCCCCCGGTTGCGGTGCCATGATCCTCGCTCGCACCGACTCCGAGCGGATATTCATGGGCAAGCCCAAAGGCGGCGATCAGACCGAAAAGCCGACCCCGAAACGGCTCAAGGACGCACGCAAGGAAGGCGAGGTCCATCGCAGCCAGGAACTCACCAACACGCTGCTGCTGATGTTGTGGCTGGCGATGGCGCCGCTGCTGGCCGGCTGGGTCTACCAGCATCTGGCGGACGCCTTCGAAGCCAGCTTCATCGGGGTCGGCCGGCATCGCCCGGCCGATCTGCTGAATACCCTGCAACTCGATCTCATGCTGTTGATGCGGGCGGTGCTGCCGCTGCTGATATTCGCCAGCGTGGTCGGCATCGCCGCCGACTTTCTGCAGCTTGGCCCGCTGTTCGCGCTCAAGCGTCTGGTGCCGAAGATGGAGCGCATCAATCCGGTGGACGGCGTGAAGCGCATGTTCTCGCAGGAGAACCTGGTCGAGGTCTTCAAGTCGATCTTCAAGAGCGCGGCCCTGCTCGGTATCGGCGTGCTGGTGCTGCGTGCGATGCTGCCGCCGATCCTGTCGCTGCCGGACGCGAGCCCGCCGGACATCCTCCGCGCCTGGTGGCGCTCGCTGATGTGGATCGGCATCTGGGTGGTGTTCGTGTTCTTCTTCGTCTCGGTGCTGGACGCGAACTATCAGCGCTTCGTGTTCATCAGGAACCTGATGATGAGCCGCCGCGACATTCGCGACGAGGTGAAGACCACCGAAGGCGATCCCATGGTCAAGAGCCGGCGCCGCGAGCTGCATCACGAGTGGTCGCAGCAGAACATGCTGGCGTCGGTGCGCAAATCCAATGTGGTGGTGGTCAACCCCACCCATATTGCGGTGGCCCTGAGCTACGAGCCGGGCGAAACCGATCTGCCGGTGGTCAGCGCCAAGGGCGAGGGCTACGAGGCCCGCCTGATTCGCGAGGCGGCCGAGCAGGCCGGTGTGCCGGTGTTGCAGAACATCGACCTGGCGCGCGGGCTGCACGCCAATGTGGCGGTCGACGAATACATCTCCGCCGACTTCTTCGAAGCCGTTGCGGAAATCCTGCGCTGGGCGGAGTCGATGCGCGGCATGCGCTGAGCGTGGCCTTGTTGCCGAAGCGGCAAGCGCGTCTCGGAGGGCTTCAGGGCACTGGCAGCAGGCGTTTGAAGACCTCGATCAGTTCGCGGTTCTGGAACAGCTTGCGCAACACCACTTCCACGATCAGGCCCAGCGTCAGCAGGATCACCCACTGCGCCAGCCAGGCCTTGATCGGCAGGGTCAGTGCGAACACGTTGAGCTGTTGTGCGTAGCGGTTCACCAGGCCGAACGAGAAATCCACGATCGACATCACCACCATCGCCGGCGCGGCGAACAGCAGGGCGGTGCTCATCAGGTAGCTGAGCTGGCCAATCATGAAGCCGGCGCCGGCCGGGTTGAGCGCGGGCAGCACGTTCTGCACCGGCCACAGCTGGTAGCTGCTCATGAGGATGTCCAGAAACACCAGAAAGGCGCCGCTGGCCATGAACAGCCAGGCGGCGAGCTGCGAGAACAGCTGGCCGGTGAGCGAGGTCTGATGGCCCTGGATCGGGTCGACCACGTTGGAGAAGTTGGCGCCGATCTGCGTGTCGATCATGCCGCCGGCCGTGCCCAGCGCCCAGAACACGGACCCGAAGGTGAAGCCCAGCAGAGTGCCGATCAGCAATTCCTTGAGGATCACCAGCGGCCAGGTGCCGGCGCCCATTGCGCCCATCGGCGCCGCGCTCATCGCCACCGGCAGGGCGATGATCGCCAGGCTCACGTAGAAGCTGTTGCGCACCAGTGCCGGCACGGTTTCGCTGCTCATCAGCGGCAGCACCAGAAACGCCGCGGCGATGCGCGGCACCGTCAGAGCCAGCGCCAGCATCACCTCACCGACCGAATCGAAGCCGTTCATGCGCTCAGTTCGTCATGCCCGGAAACTCGGTGAAGATCCGGTCGGCAAAATTGTAGAGCGTGCCGCCGAGCACGCTGGCCGTCAGGAACAGCACGATGACGATGGTGACGAACTTCACGGTGAAGGCCAGGGTCTGTTCCTGCAACTGCGTCGCGGCCTGAAAGAAGGCGACGATCAGGCCCATGATCGACGCCGCCACGATCGCCGGGGCGGACAGCAGCAGCACCAGCCACAGGGCGTCCTGCGTCAGCCGTACGATGTCGAAGCCCATCAGCGCTCAGCCATAGGTCAGCACCAGGCCGTGAACCAGCTTGGCCCAGCCGTCCATGAACACGAACAGCAGTAGCTTGAACGGCAGCGACACCAGCGTCGGTGACAGCATCATCATGCCCAGCGCCAGCAGGATGTTGGAGACCATCAGGTCGATGATCAGGAACGGCAGAAAGATCAGGAAGCCGATCTGGAACGCGGCGGTCAGTTCGCTGACCGTGAAGGCTGGCACCACCACGATGTAGTCGCGCGGGCCGAGGCTCTGGCGTCGCTCGTCCGGCAGGAAGCGGCGCGCGCTTTCCAGGAAGAAGGCGCGCTCGGTATCGCTGGAATGGGCGATCAGGAATTCGCGCAAGGGTTCCTTGGCGTGCCCCACCAGATCGAGCATGCGCTGCAGGTTCATCTTCTGCTCGGGCAGCTCCTGGCCGCGTTGCTCGATGGCTTGGTGTGTGTCCAGGATCACCGGATACATCACGTAGATCGACAGGATGATCGCCAGTCCGTTGAGCACCACATTGGGCGGCACCTGCTGCAAGCCCAGGGCATTGCGCAGCAGGCTCAGCACCACCACGATCTTGGTGAACGAAGTGACCATCACCGCGACGAACGGCGCCAGCGCAAGGCTGACGACGATCGCGATGACGAAGCCGGGGCTGAGGCTACTGAAGTCCATCCAGATCCAGGATCAGTACGCCGAGGCTGTCGCCAACCGCGACCAGCTCGCCGTGGCCCACGGCGCGGCCGTTGGCGCGGATCGTGGTGCGAGTCTGTTCGAGTGTCTGTGGCAGTTCGAACACGTAGCCGGCCTGCAGTGCCGCAAGCTCGCCGACGCTGCTCGGCAGCGTGCCGATATCGAACGTCAGCTCCAGCATCGCGGCGTCCAGTGGCGACGTGGCAGGGGCTGCCTCCGCTGCGTCGCCGGCCGGCTGGGGTGGGGCGTCGGACATGGTGTGGGTCTCCCTGCTTTGAGATGGCTCGATCGGCGGGTGGATGGATGACGACAACAGCATCGGGCGCGAACGTTCATCCAGCCGGACCGCCCAGTGGCGGCCGGCAGCCTCCAGCGCGAGGTTGTGTCGGCAACGGCTGTATGTATCGAGCACCAGAACGTCACCGGTTTCGAATTCGCGCAGCGCGGCGGCGCTGATGGCCGGCGCCCGCAGGCTCAGCCTCGCGCTGGCCGGCAATGCCGCGCAATGCGTGGGCGGGCGCGACGCGGCGGGCTGCCAACGCTCGATCGCGGCGATACGCGCCAGCGCCGCCGGACTCAAGGCGATGCGCCCGTGAATCGAGGCACCACGATGATCGAGACGCCAGTCGAGTGGGCGATCGAGCGTACGCCACTCGTCCGGGGACTGTTCGGGAACGACCGCGCCTTCGGCTTCCAGGGCCACGCCGAACACGTGGTGGAATGCCGTGAGTACTGATTCGTGGGCCAGGCTCCAGGCGAGGGTTCGGGATTCGCCGTGGTAGTCATGCCAGGCGCCGTCGCCGAGTCCCTTGACGTAGGGGCCGGGCTGCACCCGCAGCCAGATCCTGAGTTCGTCGCCACGCAGTCGCATCCACTCACTCGCGGTCTCCGCTGCGCCGCCGGGCTGGCCGAGTTGCAGACTCAGGCTGCCGTCGGCGCTGGCGAGGCGGCAGGAGCGGGCGAACAGTTGGCGACGCAGCCGAGCGGCGGCCGGATCGAATCGCGGCAGCTGTTCCGCCACAGAGCCGTAACCGAGCGCGCGCGCGTCCAGTCGGCGGGGCGCAACACTCATGCGTAGCCGAGTACCAGTCGCACCAGTTGCGGCACATTGCGCGCGCCGAGCTTGCTCATCATGTTGGCGCGATGCAGTTCGACGGTTTTGATGCTGATGTCGAGCGCGTCGGCGATGGTCTTGTTGAGCTTGCCGGTAACGACCAGATCCATGACCTGGCGTTCACGCGGCGTCAGGCGTGACAGCTTTTCTTCGCACTGCGAAGGGTTGCGCGAGGCGGGCGGCGGCTCGTGCACGGCGATGCGTATCGCGTCGACCAGGGTTTCGCCTTCGAACGGTTTTTCGATGAAGTTCGAGGCGCCGCGCCGCATCGCTTCCACCGCCAGGGGCACATCGCCATGCGCGGTGACGAACACGATCGGCAGCGTGACCTCGCGGCGGCGCAGTTCCTCCATCAGTTCGAGTCCGCTCATGCCGGGCATGCGTACATCGCTGATCAGGCAGCTTGCCGTGGTCGTCGGTGATTCCTGGGCGATCGTATCGAGCAGGCCGGGGCCACTCGGGAAATCGCGAACGTCCAGATCGGCGGCCTCCAGCAGCCACGCGGTGGAGCGGCGGAACGGTTCGTTGTCGTCGACGAGAAAGACCTGCACGTTGCCAGAAGTCATGGTTGCTCAGCCTCTTGTGATGCTGCGGGCAGGGTGAACACGAAGGTTGCGCCACCCTCTGGGTTGTCCTCGAAGTACAGATTGCCTTCGTGAAATTCGACGATGGATCGGCAGATCGCGAGACCGACGCCCATGCCGTTGCTCTTGGTGGTGAAGAACGGCGCGAACAGTTGTTGCACCGTGGTGTCGCCGAGACCGCAGCCGCGGTCGGAGACGCGGATCTGAACCCGGCCGTCGGCGTCCAATCGTGCTCCTACGCTCACGATGCGTTCGTCCGGCGGCGTGGTGCGCATCGCCTCGATCCCGTTCTTGACGAGGTTGGCGAGCACCTGCTCGATCATCACGCGGTCGACCCAGACTTCCGGCAGCGAATCCGCGATCTCGACACGCAGCAGCACACGGTGCTTCTGCGCTTCGAGCTGCAGCAGCTGCACCACGTGGAATGCGAATTCGCGGACGTGATGGATGTCGCGCCGCGGTTCGCGCGTGCGCACGAACTCACGGACGCGGGCGATCACCGCGGCCGCGTGTTCGGCCTGGGAACGCGCCATGTCCAGGGCTTCATGAAGTCGGGGCGGCAGCCCGGGCTGCTTCTCGATCAGGCGCTGGCCGGCACCGAGATAGTTGATGATCGTCGCCAGCGGCTGGTTCAGCTCATGGGCCAGCGTGGTGGCCATCTCGCCCACCGACATCGCACGCGAGGTGAACAGCAGCTGGTCCTGCAGCGCGCGGTGGCGGCGCACCCATTCGACGCGATCGCTCAGGTCCAGCGCCGTCAGCAGTTGCAGGCCATGGCCCAGGTTCGACCAGGCCAGGGAATACGAGCGTCCCGTGGACGGACAATAGACTTCGTCGGTGCCCGCTTCGTGTGGAAGGTCCACGTCCGCGAACGGCTGGAAGCGGGATTCGAAAGCGCAGCGGCTCAGCTCCGGCGGCGGCGTGAAATCACTGGCGAAAGCGGCGTTGTGGCTGAGCAGGCGACCGCTGTCGTCGAAGATCGCGGCGGCCAGATGCAGCGCCTGAACCACGGCGTCGGCATCGACATCCGCGACCGAAGCGCGGGGCGCGGGATTGAGGGCGCAGGCGCCTGAGCGTAGGGCGGTGTTTCGAACCGGCATTTCCATTTGCCTGTCTCCGGCTTACTTTCCGATCCCCGATACGACCGTTACGCTGTTGTCCCCCGCGGCCTCGGCATCTCTCGCCGGTGGCTGCCGCAAAAAGGTAGCCAAGGTGCGTGAATCCATTGTGAAGTTTCGAACCGGAGCTGAATCCGCGATTGCGGCGCCGGGCGCGGCGGACCGCGCATGGCCGAGCCTCGCGCGGCGTCTTGCCGCCGCTGTACCGGCGAGCTTGGTCTGCGGTATCGCCGCCGCCCAGGATGGAGGACCCAAGGGGCCGGGCCTGTTTGAACTGTTGATGCCGTTGGTCATCGTCATCGCTGCGGGCGCTTTGGCTTGGTACCTGGTGCGCCGACGCGGCAGCTTCGTTCGAAGCGACGGTCCGGTCCAGCTGGTTCAGGTGATGCCGGTCGGCACACGGGAACGACTGCTGCTGGTCCGGATCGATAACCGATACTGTCTGCTCGGCGCGACACCGGTACAAATCTCACCCCTTACGGAGTGGTCCGTTCCCCCCGAAACAGGTCCCGATACCGCCAAGGACGGGTCAACCCTATCCTGAATTCCAGCTGACCGGAAGCCGTTCAGGGTTTTCCCTAGGCTGTCAGGGAGCTGTCAAGTCAGCGTGATAGCGTCGGTCACAAGTTGACGTGAATTGCCACCCGGCCGACGTTCGCGAAAAGCGTCGTCCGCGGCACCAAAAAACGGACCCCCCAATGCAGCGCCTGACCCCCTTATCAGGAGCAAAAGACCCGTTTTGCCCGCGTCCGGACGATGGCGGGTACGGCGGATCGACGCCCGCCACCGGAGCCGCGTCGTGAAGGCGCTGAACAGCGCCGCGCCGGTCTGGCTGCGCCTGCCCAAAGGCGACTTCAGCGATGTGCTGCTGGCGGTCGGCGTGATTGCGATCATCGGCCTGATGATCCTGCCGTTGCCGGCGCTGGTGATCGATGCCTTGGTGGCCGTCAATATCCTGTTCGGTATCGGCCTGTTGCTGCTGGCGATCTATATCCCACGACCCACGGCGTTCTCCAGCTTTCCGAGTGTGTTGCTGCTGTCGACCCTGTTCCGGCTGGCGCTGTCCATCGCGATCACCAAGATGATCCTGCTGCACGCGCACGCCGGGAACATCGTCGAAACCTTCGGCAAGCTGGTGGTCGGCGGCAATCTCGTGGTCGGCATCGTGGTGTTCCTGATCATCACCGTGGTGCAGTTCATCGTGGTGGCCAAGGGCGCGGAACGTGTCGCCGAGGTGGCTGCACGTTTCACGCTCGACGCCATGCCCGGCAAGCAGCTATCGATCGATTCCGATCTGCGCTCCGGCCTGCTGGACAAGGACGAGGCGCGTCGCCGGCGTCGTCTGCTGGAAGTCGAAAGCCAGTTGCATGGCAGCCTCGACGGCGCGATGAAGTTCGTCAAGGGCGATGCCATCGCCGGCATCGTGATCATCATCATCAACATCCTCGGCGGGCTCGCCATCGGCGTGCTTCAGCGCGACATGCCGCTGGGCCTGGCCGCGCACACCTACAGCATTCTGACGATCGGCGACGGCCTGGTGGCGCAGATTCCGGCGCTGCTGTGTTCGATCTCGGCGGGCCTGGTGGTCACGCGTAGCGCCGGTGAGGAAGACGACAAGAATCTCGGTGTCGCCATATCGCGGCAGATCGGCAGTCAGCCGCGAGTGGCCCTGATCGGTGGGGCACTGGCGCTGATGCTGGCTCTGATCCCCGGATTTCCATGGCCGGTGTTCGTGGTGCTGGGGCTGACGCTGCTGGCGAGCTGGACCTGGCGCGCGCGCAACCGTCATGAGGTGCTGCGGCGCCTGTTCCGGGTGCCGGAGCCGGACCCCCTGGTCGAGCAGGCCCGCGCCGATGCCTTGCGCGGCGAACTCGCGCCGCCGCCGCCGCTGCTGCTGGAGATCAACCCGCAGACCCTGCAGGAGCTGGGCTACGTGCGGGTCGAAGCGGCCACGCGCACGGCAGTCGCCCGGGTACGCGAACGTTTCGGTGTGCCCTTGCCGGCGCCGACCGTGCGTGCCGGGCTTGCGCTTGCACCCGGCCAGTACGGTCTGGTTGCGCACGGCATGCGGCTCGCACGCGGCGCGGTGCGGGCACAGGCGCATTTCCTGCCACAGGCGAGAGACGCCACGCAGGAGGCGGTGGCCGCGCCGGAAGCCGGCGTGCCGGCGACGACCGCCGCGCCCACCGCATTGGCGGTGTTCTGGCCGCCGATGCAGGGCGAGTGGTTGCCGGCCGACGCCGATGCCGATGCCGATGGCGCGCGCAGCGGAATTCGCGAACGGGCGCTCGACGCCTGCGAGGTGCTGGAGCGTCATCTGGAGGTGGCGCTGCATCGGCAGCTCGGACTGTTCCTCGGCATTCAGGAAACCGCCAACCTGATTCAGCGCTGGGGCCGCGAGTATCCGGACCTGATCAAGGAAATGCTGCGCGTGGTGCCGCCGCAGCGGGTATCCGAGGTGTTGCGCCGCCTGGTCGAGGAAGGCGTGCCGATCCGCAATCTGCGCGACGTGTTCGAGGCGATCACCGAAGCCGGTGCGCGCGAGAAGGACATCGTGATGCTGACCGAATATGTACGCGTGGCCCTGCGCCGCCAGATCAGCGATCACTTCACGGACGGCACGCGCAGCCTGCACGCGCTGCTCGCGCACCCCGAGCTCGAGGATCTGCTGCGCCAGTCGGTTCGCGGCGGCGGTGGTGCCAATCAGATCGCGATCGACCCGCAGACGCTCAACCGCATCCTGCAGGACATCCAGCAGGCGCGGCAGCGGCTCGGCGACGGTTTCGCCGGTGTCGCACTGTTGTCCTCGCTCGACGTGCGCCGCCATCTGCGTCGTTTGATCGAAAACGAATTCTTCGCGCTGCCGGTTCTGTCGTTCCAGGAACTGGTGGGTGACGTTCGTGTTGTACCGGAAGGGCAGGTCAAGGGGTGACCGCCGCCGGCGCAACTCCGCCATGAGGTGATCAGTGCGCATGACTCGCTGGGAACGCAGTCGACGGAACCGGGATGTTCAAGGGATTGCACGGGACAGGACCCAGGCCGGCACCTGGCGGCTGCTGGGCGTGTGGCTGGCGCTGCTGGCGGTGATCGGTAGCGGCACCGCGCAGGCCGGAAACATTCCGTTCTCGCAGGTGCAGCTGACCTATGAGATGAACGGTGAGCCGCTGGCCAGCTTCCTCGAACGCTTTTTGGCGGACGAGGGCCTGCGGGTCGCACTCAGCGAGGCGGTGCGCACGCAGGGCGGCACGCTCAACGGCCCGCGCAGCGGCACGGCGGGCCAGATATTCCGCAGCATCGCGGACTCGAACGGGCTGACCGCTTATTTCGACGGCGGCGTGGTGTGGATCTACAAGCGCAACGAAATCCAGTCGCGCTATTTCGCGGTCAATGTGGAACAGACGCAGGATTTCCGGCGTGCGCTCGCCGAAATGTCGCTGGGCGATGCCTACAACAGCGTGCGCATCACCGAGGAGACCGGCCTGGTCTCGGTCAGTGGCGTTCCGCGCTTCGTCGATCAGGTCGAACAGCTCGCCACCACGGTCAGCCAGCGCCGCTCGCCGGTGGAAACGGTGTTCCGCTTCATTCCGCTGAAGTACGCCTGGGCCACGGATCGCACCTTTGTGGTCGGCACGCGCCAGATCAGCGTGCCGGGTGTCGCCAGCATCCTGCGCGAACTCCTGTATGACCCGGCCTATCAGGCGGCGCTGGGCACGCCCAACGAGATCGTGCTGCCGGCCAGCGCCGGCGGGCTCAACGGGCGGGGGCTGGCCAGCCTCGGACAGCGCATGCAGGACCGCAATGTCGGGCTGGCGGTGCCGGACGGATCGGGCGGCGTGCGTCTGCTGGGCGATTCGCGCGGCACGCAGGCCCAGGCACCGGCACTGGTGTCGGTGCCCGGTGGCGGCGGCAACGCGCGCATCGTCGCCGATCCGTATCGCAACGCGATCATCATCCGTGACGATCCCGAACGCGTGCAGCTCTATGAAGACCTGATCCGCGCGCTGGATATCCCGATGGACATCGTCGAGATCGAGGCCACGATCATCGACGTCAACACCCAGCGTCTGCGCAGCCTCGGCGTGGACTGGCGCTACGGCACCGGTTCCACCGAGGCGGTGTGGGGCGAAGACGGCAGCAAGCCGGACTTCCTCGGCGCGCTGGCGGCCGACAACATCGCCGCGCTCGGTCAGGTGCCGGGCTTTCAGGTGGGCGCCATCATCGGCAACGACAACCGCTTCATCGCCCGCGTCAACGCGCTGGAACAGGAAGGCGCGATGCGCGTGGTGTCGCGGCCGCAGGTGGTCACGCTCAACGATGTCGAGGCCGTGATCGAGAACAGCCGTTCGGTCTACGTGCCGGTCGAGGGCGCATTCGAAGTCGACCTGTTCAACGTCTATGCCGGTACCGTGATGCGGGTCACGCCGCATCTGATCAAGGAGCGGGGCCGCGAGCAGATCCGCATGCTGGTGACGATCGAGGACGGCGACGTCACATTGACGCCCTCCAGCGCCGATGCCGGCGGCGAAATCCCCGAGGTCACGCGTAACGCCGTGACCACGCAGGCGATCATCGACGCCGGACAGAGCCTGCTGCTGGGCGGTCTGGTGCGCGAGGAGGCCAACAGCTCCACGCGCAAGGTGCCATTGCTTGGCGATATTCCCTTGATCGGCAATCTGTTCCGCAGCCGCCAGCGCGATGCCGGCCGGCTGGAACGGGTGTTCCTGATTTCGCCGAGGATCCTCGACGCCGGCCGTCCACGCAGCCCGGTGCCGAGCCCTTCGGCGCCGCTGCCGGCGCCGCCGGACCTGCCCGAGGGTGGCCACTCGCAGCCCGAGCTCGGATTCCGCTCGGGCGGGGCCACGCTGTCGCCGGCCAACGACGTGCTGCGCGCGCCGCCGCCGGCCGCACCGCCGCAATCTTCCTTGAGCGCGGCGCCGGTTCCGCCGCCGGCTCCATCAGGCGCATCGCCCGAGCCGGACAGCACCGCCGGTACAGCCTTGCCGCCGCCGTTGCCGTTCGAGTCGCCGGCCGCGCAAACGCCCGCAGCGCCGGCGAGCCAGCCTGCGCCGGTACCCCGTCCGGCGCCGAACGACACGATCAATGACGAGGTACTCCGGGCACCGGCGCCCGCAATGTCGCTGGCTGCGAAAAATGCGAGCGAGCCGCCAGCCGACCTTGTGGCGCCGACCGTCGCCCAGGCAGCGGCGCGGGTTCCCGCTCCGCTACCGCAGGTTCCGCTCGAACCGGCGCAGTCGGCTATCGCGGAGGTGCCAGCTGATGAGCCGATAGCGACAGCCGATCCGGCCGGAACCGCGCCTGCGCCTGCCGCGCCGGCCGACCTCGAAGGCATGCCGTCCGAGCTGATGCAGGAACTGATGCGCGAGCCGCCGAACACAATGGGTGCAGTGGCGGTACTGCCCAGGGATCAATGGCCGAGCGAGGTGCGCGAGCGCGCGCGTCGCGCGGCCCGAACACAGACCAGCACAGCAACTGTTCGATCCGGACTCGCGTCCGGCGCAGGGGAGCAAATGCAATGAGCACGCATGCGGAGACACTCGGCATATTTCCCGGAACCCAGGCCCCGCCGGCGCGCAGCACCGCACGCGCGGCCGAGGCGCTGGCCCTGCATGTGGTGGGCGGCCTGCACAATGGCGCCTGCCGGGTGTTGCAGCGGCAGGAAATGCTGATGATCGGCAGCAGTCCGGACTGCGATCTGGTGCTGTCGGACGCCGGTGTGGCCCGTCATCACTGCGTGATCACGCGGCAGGGCCGCAACAGTCTGCTGCGCGCGGTCGACGAGGCGGTGATGCTCGACGGTCACCGGCTCGCGCCGGGCGAACCTCGGCCCATGCGCACTCGCATGCAGGTGAGCGTGGGCAGTGCCGTGATCGCGCTGGGCCCGTTGGGGCAGCGCGAATGGCCGCAACCGGCGGCGCCCCGCAACGCCGGAGACATCGGCCCGTTGCGGCTATCGAGCCTGCTGGTAGTGCTCGCCGGAACGGGTGCCCTGGGTTTCGCCGCCGCGCTGCTGGCGATGTTCAACGAACCGGAAGCCGTGCCGATGCCGGAGCCGATACCGGTGGTCCGGAAAGTCGTGGAAACCATGGGGCTGTCCGAGCTTGCGATCAGCGCGCGCAGCGACGGGATGCCACTGATCGAAGGGGTGGTGCCGGATGCCAGCCGCGCCGCCGAACTCAAGACCGCGCTCAAGGCACAGGCGCCGCAGGCGGTGATGCAGGTGCGCACGGGCGAAGACATCGCCGAAGACGTCGCCGAGATTCTGCGCCTGTCCGGCATCGACGCGCGCACGGTGTATCAGGGACACGGTCGGGTCGAGGCGCGCGGTCAGCTGGGCGACGAGGCCTTTCTCGAATCAATCATCTACTCGCGCGCGATGCGCGATATCCAGGGGCTGCAGAAAGTCGTGGCGGTGAACTACAGCAACGGCGATCAGCCGCAGCCGAGGATGTCGCCGCAGCGCGGCAAGACCGTGTCCACGGTGATTTCTGGGCGTGATCCGTATCTGGTGACCCGCGACGGGTCACGGTACTACGTGGGGGCCGAGCTGCCGGGCGGAGCCCGGCTCGGCGGTATCGATGGCAACGAGGTTGTCATCGAGCAGGGGGGTAAGCGGCAACGGGTGAAGGGCGTCGGCACCCAGCTGGCGTCCGTGAGTTCGATCGATACAGAGACCGAATGAGCGTCTCGACAACGACTCCCGAGGAGTCAAGGAGCGATACATGAAAGACATCGATGCCATCCAGGGCTTGAGCCCCAATCCACCCACCGGCACGGCCGGTTCGACGATCACGTCGAGCACCGAGATGAGGCGTGGTGGCACCACCGCCGGTATCGGCGACTCGCACAGTTGGTACGAGGCGATGGCCCAGGCCTGGGGTTCGGCGCTGGACGATCAGGCTGGGCGGATCGCCACGCTGTCCAGCCAGGTGTCCGAGAACGGTCAGGATCAGCCGTCGATGATGACGCGGCTGACGGCGGAGAGTCTGCGCATGCAGTTCCTGTCGTCGAACGCCTCCACTTCGGTGACCAGTGTCGGCCAGGCGCTCGAATCCCTGGGTCGCAAGCAGTAATCCCGACCCTCATCCACATCCGCAGGGGATAGACCATGACGGATTCGATCGCGGCAATGACCTTTGACCTGGCCGCCGCCCAGCTCGATCCCATCGCTGGCGCGGGCGGTGGCGCGGCCGCCGGAGGCGGCGCATCGGTGTTCGATGTCGCCCGCTTCGAATCGCAGATGCAGGCGCCCACCGGCGCGGCGGCCGGCGTGGCCGCGCCGCCGCCGAGTTCGGCGGTGGCCAGCGGCGGGTTCCAGTCGGTGCTCAAGACGCTGGAATCGCTCAATGGGCGCGTCGAGAACCTCGGCAGCGAGGCCTTCCAGTTCGCCGCCGACAAGCAGGAGCTGTCGCCCGGCGACATGCTCAATCTCACGGTGAAGGCGCATCAGTTCATGTTCCATTGCGAGCTGACGGCGAATGTCGCCAACCGTACTTCGGAAGGTGTACAGCAGCTGTTCCGCCAGCAAAGCTGACGAGGTGCCCGTGAAGGCTCACGCAAGGCTGGCGCTGATCGTTGCGGTGCTGATGCTCGGCGCCTGCAAGGAATCTCCGCTGTATTCGGAGCTGACCGAGCAACAGGCCAACGAGATCGAGGCGGTGTTGCTGGCGTCCGGCATCAATACCGACAAAAGCCGGGCCGAAGGCGGCGACGGCTGGGCCGTCTCGGTCGCCAAGTCGGACCTGCCGCGCGCGATGCGCCTGCTGCGCGCGCGCGGTCTGCCGCAGGCCGAACGCGCTTCGATCGGCGAGGTGTTCGAGAAGAAGGGCTTTGTGTCCTCGCCGCTGGAGGAGCGGGCGCGCTACCTGTACGCGCTGTCGGAGGAGATGTCGCAAACCCTGATGCAGATCGACGGCGTGGTCTCGGCCCGTGTGCACATCGCGCTGCCGGAAAAGGATTTGCTGTCGAATACCGAGGAGTCGGCCTCGGCCTCGGTGGTGATCATTCAGGAACCGGGCACCGAACTCGGTACCCGCGAAACCGACATCAAGGCGATCGTCACCGACGGCATCGAAGGTTTGGACGACGTCAACCGTGTCACCGTCAAGTTCTTCGATCGCGGTCCGCCGACCGACGATGCGGAAATCATCCCGACATCCGTGAACTCCTCGCAGCGGCTGCAAGCCAGCCTCGGCAGCGGCGGGCTGGTGGTGATGCTGCTGTGCGGCGTGGCGGTGTTCGCGATCGCGCTGTGGCAGTGGTTCCGGCGGCGGCGCGACGGCGATGTCGAATCGCCGGAAGGGCGGGCCTGATGTCGCATGTTTCCATGGCCCGATACGACTCGTGCGGGGGCTGAGCGCATGGCGTCCAACGTCCGCTTTGAGCTGCAGGCGGCCGCGATGAGCGACCTGCACCCGAGTTGGGCGCCGACGCTGGCACCCGAATTGGTGCTGGCGGCGCGCGAACGCGCGATCGGCCGGCGCTGGCTTGCCCGCCAGATCACCGCCAGCGAACTGTTGGGCAATGTCACACCGATCACCTTGAGCGGAGGATGGCGCTGGCTGCTCAAACCGTTGTCGGAGTTTTCCGATCTATTGCTCGACCTCGGCGGCATCGTGCTGGCGCCGCGGCTGCGCACCGTGGTCGAACGCAAGCCGCTGGCGCTATTGCGCGAGGTACTCGGCGAAGCGCGCTACCAGCGGGTTCTGAAACACGGCGGTGGTTCGGCCGCGCCGCTCGTCGGCGATGCCGCGGCTGCCTTGCCGGACGACGCCGAAGGCCTGCGTGAGGTCCTGAGACGCCAGGCCGCCATCGAATTGCAGGCCCAGTTGCAGGGAATCGATCGGGCGCTGTCGGAGCGGCTTGCCCTGGCCCTTCCACGTGACTGGGCATTGCCTCCATCGACTGCTGCGCGTCTCGACGCTGCCGTGTTCGAGGCGGTGCTGCGCACTCATGTCGATGGGCCTCTGGGCGTATCCGCATGAGCGCCGCGACCAAGCACCAGGCCACCCTGCTTGTGCACGACCGTCTGTCATTGCGGCTGGCCGGCACGCGACGCATTCCGCGCGCCGCGTGGGCTGAAGTGTCCGAAGCCGCGCGTCTGGTCGAGCAGACCAATGCGCTGTGGTTGCAGGCGCAGCAGCAGGCCGAGGATCTGCGCGAGACCGCACGACGCGAGGGCTATGCCCAGGGCGGTGCCGAGGCATTGGCCGAACTGGGTGAAGCCTTGAGCACCGCGGTACAACGCATTCGCGAAGACCTGCGGGGGGACGACCGGCGTGTCGCAGCCCTGGCGCTGGCCGTGGTGCGGCGTATCGCGCCGAGCCTGGACGCGATGACGGTGGTACCGGATCTGGTATCCGACGCCCTGGCGTCGATCGATGTCGAGCGCTATCTGGTGGTTCGGGTCCATCCCGAAGTGCGTGAGGCCGCCGCCGCGCGACTCGAACACTGGCACGAGGCGCACCCGGAGGTCGGCGCCCTGCGCGTGATCGCCGACGAATCGCTCGAACGGTTGGACTGCGTGGTCGAGTCCGAGATGGGCCAGATTCGAGCCGGACTCGCTGACCAGCTCCGACTGATCGGCGATGCGCTGCAGTCCGCCATCGACCGGCCCGCTGGCGCATGAGCCGCGTGACGATGCTGGACGATCCGCTGATCGACGCGCTGCGCCGGGTCGACCGTCTCAAGCGTGTCGGCCGCGTCGCCGAGGCTTATGGCACCCTGATCCGTGCGAGCGGCGTTCCGGCCGCGATCGGCGACGTCTGCGAACTGCGCGATCCCGCCACCGGCCATATCCTGAGCGCCGAGGTCGTCGGCGTGTCGCGGCAACAGACCTTGCTGACGCCGCTCGGCCCGCTCGAAGGCGTCTCCGCCAACATGGAAGTGCATGCCGTCACCGGGCGTGCCTCGGTCACGGTCGGCGATGGTCTGCTGGGCCGCGTGCTCGACGCGCACGGCGCGCCGCTGGATGGCGGCAGTACACCGCTTGGCAGCGCCACCGCGCCGCTGCATCGCGAGGCGCCGAATCCGATGCTGCGCACGCCGATCCACGAAGCCTTGCCGACCGGCGTTCGCGCCATCGATACCACGCTCAGTGTCGGCGTGGGCCAGCGCGTCGGCATCTTCGCCGCCGCGGGCGGCGGCAAGAGCACGCTGCTGGGCATGCTGGCGCGCGGCGCCGCGTCCGACGTCAACGTCATCGTGCTGGTCGGCGAACGGGGTCGCGAGGTTCGTGAATTCATTGACGACAGCCTGGGGCCGGAGGGTTTGCGCAAGAGCGTGGTGATCGTCGCCACCTCGGATCGTCCGGCGCTGGAGCGCAGCCGCGCCGCCGATGTGGGAACCGCCATCGCCGAGCATTTCCGGGATCGCGGCCAGCGCGTGCTGCTGCTGATGGATTCGGTGACGCGCTACGCGCGTGCGCTGCGTGATGTTGGCCTGGCGGTGGGCGAGCCGCCGGCGCGGCGCGGCTTTCCGCCGTCGGTGTTCTCGGCGCTGCCGCGCCTGTTCGAGCGCGCCGGCAACAACGATCGCGGCTCGATCACGGCGTTCTACACCGTGTTGCTGGAAGACGAGGACGCCGGTGCCGATCCGATCGGCGAGGAGGTGCGCTCGATACTCGACGGTCACGTCGTACTGTCGCGCAAGCTCGCAGCGGCCGCGCACTTTCCGGCAATCGACGTGCTCGCCAGCGCCAGCCGCGTGATGTCGCGCGTCACCGATGGCACGCACCGTGCGGCCGCCGCGAAACTGCGCGCGGCGCTGGCCAAGTACCAGGAAATCGAGCTGCTGTTGCAGGTCGGCGAATACAAGCCGGGCGCCGATCGCGACGCCGATTTCGCGGTGGAACGCATCGCCGCGATTCGTGGACTGCTGCGGCAGGGCGCCGCCGAGCCCGGTGATTATCAAACCTCCCTGCAACAACTCCAGAGGCTGTTCGCATGAAGCGCGATGCCCGTCTGGACGGGCTGATTTCGGCGCGAAAGATGCGCGCCTCGCTGGCGATGACCGCCCTGCGCGCCGAACGCGACAAGCTGCAACTGGCCGTGGCGGAACGTGATGCCGCCGAAAAAAAACGACAGGCGGCGCGGGCGCTGCATCACAACGAACGCGCCAGAGGTTTCGTTCACGGCGGCGACAGCGCCTGGCGGCTGCAGCAACGGGTGCTCGAACTTCAGACCCTGGCCGCGCGCGAGCTGGAGTGCGGGCAGCTGCTGGACCAGGCCGAGTCCGTGGTCGCCGAGGCCAAGGCACGCACCCAGGCGGCGTTGGTGCGGTATCGCCGCGCCCACGACAAGGTCGAAGCCCTGGAACGTCACCGCGCCAGCCTGCAGGCCGAGGCCCGTCGCGCCGACCGGCGCGCGGAGGAACGGGAGTCCGAGGAACTGCTCACTCATCGGCAACGACAGGAGCACGCATGATGCGAACCGAGAGCCACACCAAGCCCGACCCCGGTGGCCACGAGGCGCGCGAGGCGCGATCGCCGCGCGCCCAGCGCCCGCAGGCGGATGCCGAGTCGATCCAGCAGTTCGCGCAGATCCTGGCGCGAGCCGACAGTCGCGAGGCCTCCATGCGCATGGCGTCGGCGGACAGTCCGGAGCCACCGGACACACGGGAGAGTCGCTTCGATGCGAACAGCCTGGCCGATCCGAACGCGCTGAACCTGCAGCGTCTGGCGTTCGAGCCACCGCCGCAGCACACGCCGCCGGCGGTGGCCACGGCAACGCTGGCCGACATGATCGAGCGCCATGTGCGGCAGATGCTGGTCGACGTCTCGAGCGCCAGCGCGCAGGGCGAGGGCGGCCAGTTGATGCTGCGCATGTCCGACGACACCCTGCCGGCCACCGACCTGATGCTGTCGCGCACCGAACAGGGCTGGTCGCTGAGCACCGAATCGGCGGATGCCGGAACCGCGGCGATGATCCGGGAGGCCGCGCCGGCCCTGGTGGCTCGATTCGAAGCGATGCGCCTGGGCGCCCTGGAAGTGAAAGCCGATTCCCGCGACGCTTGAGCTTCGCCCCGCGAGCCTCCAGAATCGCGCCGGCACCCTGCCGGCCGCATCAAGCGAGCGCCCAACGAAGCCCATGTCCCGAATCCAGTCCGTGCTGCAAGGCCTCAAGCGGCAAAATCGCCGCGCCCTGATCCCGTACATCACCGCCGGCGATCCGCATCCCCGGCATACCGTGGAGCTGATGCACGCGCTGGTGTCCGGTGGTGCGGACATCCTTGAACTGGGCGTGCCGTTCTCCGACCCGATGGCCGATGGTCCGGTGATCCAGCTGGCCTGCGAGCGGGCCCTGGCACACGGCACCAGCCTGTGGCAGGTGATCGACATGGTGGCCGAGTTCCGCAGGACCGATCGCGACACGCCGGTGGTGCTGATGGGCTACCTCAACCCGATCCACGCACGCGGCGTCGAAGCCTTCGCCAAGCGCGCCAGCGAGGCCGGCGTCGATGGTGTGCTGATCGTCGATCTGGCGGTGGAGGAGGCCGCGGAGTTCGTGCCGGCGCTGCGCGCCGCCGGACTGGACGCGATCTTCCTGCTGGCGCCGACCAGCCCGGAGGCGCGCGTGCGCGCCGCCGCCGAATTCGCCTCCGGCTATCTCTATTACGTATCGCTCAAGGGCGTGACCGGTGCGGCGCAGCTCGACACCGTGGCGGTGGGCCAGCGTGTCGCGCAAATCCGCGCCTGGGCGGACCTGCCGATCGCCGTCGGTTTCGGGGTGCGCGATGCCGCCACCGCAGCGGCCGTGGGTGCGGTCGCCGATGGCGTGATCGTGGGCTCTGCGCTGGTCGCCGAGATCGCGGCCGGCGCAGACCGGCCCGACACCCTGCCGGCGATCCTGCACGACAAGCTCGCCGGTCTACGCGCGGCACTGGATCAGCTAACATGAGTTTGTCGTGCCGATGCACGGCGCCTGCACACTCGACGGGAATCCATCGCGGATGAGCTGGATCGAAAAACTGATGCCTTCGAAGATCGAAGGCCAAGCGGTCAAGAAGAAGAACGTGCCCGAAGGGCTCTGGACCAAATGCGAGTCCTGCCAGTCGGTGCTGTATCGCGCCGAACTGGAGCGCACGCTGGAGGTCTGCCCCAAGTGCGGCACGCACCGCACGATCGCGGCGCGCGCACGGCTCGACCATTTTCTGGATGAGGGCCCGCGCGAGGAGATCGGCGCCGAGGTGCGGCCGCTCGATCCGTTGAAGTTCAAGGACACCAAGCGCTACAAGGATCGTCTGACTGAGGCCCAGCGCAGCACCGGCGAGACCGACGCGCTGGTGGTGATGCACGGCCAGCTGATGGGCCTGCCGCTGGTCGCTGCGGCCTTCAATTTCGAGTTTCTCGGCGGATCGATGGGCAGCGTCGTGGGCGAGCGCTTCGTGCGCGGCGTGGATCGCTGTCTCGCGGACGGTGTGCCCCTGGTCTGCTTCGCCGCTTCTGGCGGTGCGCGCATGCAGGAGGCGCTGCTTTCGCTGATGCAGATGGCAAAGACCTCGGCCGCGCTGGCCAAGCTGTCGGAACGCGGGCTGCCGTTCATTTCGGTGCTGACGCATCCGACCATGGGCGGTGTCTCGGCGAGTCTGGCGATGCTCGGTGACATCAACGTGGCCGAGCCCAAGGCGTTGATCGGCTTCGCCGGTCCGCGCGTGATCGAACAGACGGTTCGCCAGAAATTGCCGGAAGGATTCCAGCGCGCCGAATTCCTGCTCGAACACGGCCATATCGACATGATCGTGGACCGCCGCCAGATGCGTGAACGCCTCCACAACCTTCTGGCGATCCTGACGCACTTCAAACCAAGTGTGAGCCTGCCGGCCGCCTGATGACTGCGTTGCGCGTTGCCTAGCGGGCTCGTGAATGCCACCGTGGCTGAACCGATGATGCCGGCGGAATCGACCCGAAGCGCGCGACCGCAGGCATCCTGGTCGCTGGATCGATGGTTGCGCTGGCAGGAGAGCCTGCATTCGCGGTCGATCGATCTGGGGCTGGACCGCGTGCGCGACGTGGCGCAGGCGCTTGGAGTGCTGGCGGACCCACCCACGACGATCACTGTCGGTGGCACCAACGGCAAGGGCTCCACCTCGACCCTGCTGGCCGGCATTCTGCGCGCGCAGGGCTATTCGGTGGGCCTGTTCACCTCGCCGCACCTGCGACGCTACAACGAACGCATCGCGGTTGACGCCCAGGATGCCAGCGACGCCGAGATCTGCCAGGTATTTCATGCGATCGAGGCGGTGCGCGGCCTCATCTCGCTGACCTACTTCGAATATGGAACGCTGGCGGCGCTTGAGCAGTTTCGACGACGTGCGGTCGACATCCAGATCCTCGAAGTGGGGCTCGGTGGCCGCCTGGATGCCGTCAACATCGTCGACGCGGATTGCAGCATCGTCACCAATATCGGCCTCGATCATCTCGACTGGCTCGGTCACGACCGGGACAGCATCGGTCGCGAGAAAGCCGGCATCTTCCGTCGCGGCCGTCCGGCGATCATCGCCGACCCGGAACCGCCGCAGGGCCTGCTCGACGCCGCGACCGCCGTCGGCGCAAGCCCCTGGCTGATCGGCAGGGATTTCGACGTACGCGCCGTGGATGCCATGTGGAACTTCGAGGTTCAGGGGCAGGCGGTGTGGACGCTGCCGCCGTCCGGGATGGGCGGGGCCGCGCAGCGCCGCAACACCGCTGCCGCGCTGGCGGCCGTCTACGCGCTGCGCGAACAGCGACCGGTGCGGGCCGCAGCGATTGCGCAGGCGGTGCCGGCGATGCACCTGCAAGGGCGCTTTCAGCCGATCGGAAACTGCGTGTTGGACGTGGCGCACAACCTTGAGGCGGCCCAGGAGCTGGCGGCCAATCTTCGGCGTACGCGCAGCTCCGGCCGCACGCTGATGGTGATCGGCATGCTCGACGACAAGCCGGTGGAAGCGGTGGCCGCGGCGCTGGCGCCCGAAGTCGATCAGGTCTGGTGCGTCGGTCTGCCGCCGCCGCGAGGACTGGATGCGCGGACGTTGTCGGCACGACTGGAAGCCGGCGCGCGGTTTCGCGACGGCTGTTCCCGACACGATTCGGTGAGGCAGGGGCTTGCCGCCGCGCTGGCAGACGCGAGATCAGAGGATCGGGTGCTGATCACCGGCTCGTTCCTCACCGTCGCGGCGGCGCTGGAACAGCTCGATGGATGAGCGCCTGGTTCAACGCCTGCTCGGCGCGGCGGCTGTCTTCAGCCTGATTTTCGTGCTGACCTTGCTGTTGCCGGCGCCCGGCGAGGTCGACGAGGAACAGCAGGCGCAGGGCGTCACCATCGATCTGCGCACGCCGCAGACGCGGACCGAGCCGTCCCGTCCCGAATCCGAAGTCGCCGCGGTGGATACGCGGCAAACCGCCAAGGCGATCGAAGACGAGCCGACGGCTGCGCCGCCGACCGAGGAGTTCCGGCCGACACGCGCGAATCCGCCGATGGCGCCGAACCCGAGATCCCAGCCGCCTGCGGTCGAACCGGAGCCAGAACCGATCAAGGAACCGGTCAAGCCCAAGCCGAAACCGAAGGAAGAGCCGCCACCGGCGGCAAAACCCGAGCCCAAGCCCGAACCGGCGCCGGTCGAAAAACCGCCGGTGCCGCAGACACCGACCCCGGTCGCCGGCGGCAGCTACTGGGTGCAGGTCGTGGCGCTGTCGGACTGGGAGCGTGCACATGCCTTGTCGAACGCACTGGAGTCTCTGGGCTATCGCGGCACGATTCAGCAGAGCGAATCGGCCGGCAGACCGATCTTCCGCGTGCGCGTCGGTGCCTACGGCACACGCGACGAGGCGGCGGCGGCTCAACGAGCCCTGGCCGGGTCGGGCTACGGACAGACCGCCATCGTCTCTGGCGAATGAGACGATTTGCCCTCATCGACAAGCTGCCCAGATTGGATAGCGGCTGCTAGGGTTGTCGGGCGTACCGATAGTGAACGAACAGGCGAACTCGCCGGGACTCTCATGACGAAGCTGTTACAATCGCGCCGCGTCGGCACCGGCTCTCAGGAAGGCCATGAACTGGGTTGATTTCGTGATCCTCGCCATCCTGGCCGTTTCGGCTCTCGTTGGCATTTTCCGCGGGTTCACCCGCGAGGCGTTCAATCTGACCACCTGGATTCTGGCCTTCTGGATCGCATTCGCTTTCGCGGGCGACTTGGCCAATTGGCTTACCCAATACATCGAGACGCCGTCGGTACGCGTGATCGTGTCGTATGCCAGCCTGTTCCTCGGCGTTCTGTTGATCGGTGCCCTGATCACCCACGTGATCTCCAAGTTCATTCGTGAAACCCCTTTCTCGGGACCCGACCGCGCGCTCGGCGCCGGCTTCGGGCTGCTGCGTGGCCTGGTGGTGGTGGTCGGCCTGGTCATGCTCGCGGGCGCCACGGCGCTGCGCGAAGACCCGTGGTGGAGTCAGTCCATGCTGATCCCCCAGGTCGAACCGCTCGCCGAATGGGCGCGCGAACAGATTCCGCAAAGCTGGATGGACCAGTTGCGCGCAGTTCCCCAGGCTCAAACTGCAAAAGTGAGTTAAGCCATGTGCGGCATCGCCGGTATCGTTTCCCACTCGCCCGTCAACCAGGATCTGTTTGACGCCCTGACCGTATTGCAGCACCGCGGACAGGACGCCGCCGGCATCATCACCATGGACGGCTCCAAGCTGTTCCTGCGCAAGGCCATGGGGTTGGTGCGCGACGTGTTCTATACCGACGAGCACATGGCGCGGTTGCGCGGCAATTGCGGCATCGCCCATGTGCGCTATCCCACGGCGGGCGTTTCGACCTCGGCCGAGGCGCAGCCGCTGTATACCAACACGCCGTTCGGCATTTCGCTGGCGCACAACGGCAATCTCACCAATGCCGAAGCGCTCAAGGCCGACCTCTACGCCGAGGACCGCCGCCACATCAACACCGATTCGGATTCCGAAGTACTGCTCAACGTGTTCGCGCATGAGCTGGCGGTTCGGGCCGGCACCCGCGTCACGCCCAAGGATATCTTCGAGGCGGTGGCCGGGCTGCACCGGCGGGCCCGCGGTGCGTATGCCTGCGTGGCGATGATCACCGGCTACGGCGTGGTCGGCTTCCGCGACCCGAACGGTATCCGTCCGGTGGTCTACGGCCGCCGCCTGAGCCCGGACGGCTGGGATTACATGATCGCCTCCGAATCGGTGGCGCTCGACGTGCTCGGCTTTGATCTGGTCGGCGACATCAAGCCGGGCGAGGCCGTCTACATCACCCTGGACGGACAGATTCACGTGCGCCAGTGCGCCGCCAATCCGGAATACGCGCCCTGCATCTTCGAGCACGTCTATCTGGCGCGACCGGACTCGGTGATCGACGACGTCTACGTCTACAAGGCGCGCCTGCGCATGGGCGAGAAGCTCGCCGAGAAGATCCTGCGCGAATGGCCGGACCATGACATCGACGTGGTCATCCCGATCCCCGACACCTCGCGCGTGGCCGGCGCCGAACTGGCCGTGAAGCTCGGCGTGAAATATCGCGAAGGCTTCATCAAGAACCGCTACATCGGCCGTACCTTCATCATGCCCGGGCAGGCGCAGCGCAAGAAGAGCGTGCGCCAGAAGCTGAACCCGGTGGACCTGGAGTTCAAGGACAAGAACGTGCTGCTGGTGGACGATTCGATCGTGCGTGGCACCACCTCCCAGGAAATCATCCAAATGGCGCGCGAGGCCGGCGCCGCCAAGGTCTATTTCGCCTCGGCGGCGCCACCGGTGCGTTTCCCGAACGTCTACGGCATCGACATGCCGACCTCGACCGAGCTGATCGCGCACGGCCGCGACCTTCCGGCGCTCGAAAAGCTGCTCGGCGCGGACCGGCTGTTCTATCAGGACCTCGAGGATCTGATCGAAGCCGTGCGTGAGGGCAATCCCACGGTGCAGCGCTTCGACTGCTCGGTGTTCGACGGCCAGTATGTGACGCAGGACGTGGGTCCGGACTATCTGAGCCAGCTGGAGCTGTTTCGTTCGGACGCCGCCAAGGAAGCCCGGCGCAGTGCCAGCGAAAGCGTGATCGAACTGCACAACGCCGCCAGCGGCTGAGCTTGCTGCGCCAGGCCTTAAACGATAGCCTTGCGCCCGCGCCGATTTGATCCCGCTTGCGGGCGCGTAATAAATGCCAGCTAAAAGGGGCCGCAGGACGTCAGGATCAAGGCCCGTTTAGCCCATGCTCGCGGGCTTTTTGTGTTCTTGGAGACCGGCTGAATGAACCAACCCTACGATCCGGCCTGGAGTGTCGATACGCTCGGCATCCGTGCCGCCGAGCAGCGCAGCGAGTGGGGCGAGCACTCGCCGGGCATCTTCGCCACCTCGAGTTTCTGCTTCACCAGTGCCGAGGAAGCCGCCGCCACCTTCGCCGAGGAGCGCAGCGGCTACATCTATTCGCGCTTCACCAATCCCACGGTCGCGGCCTTCGAACAGCGCCTGGCGGCGATGGAAGGCGGCGATGCCTGCGTTGCCACCGCCAGCGGAATGGCGGCCATCCTGTCCTTGTGTCTGACACTGCTCAAGCAGGGCGACCACGTGATTGCCTCGCGCACCCTGTTCGGGTCCACGATCTCCCTGTTCAACAACTACGTCGCCAAGTTCGGTGTCCGGTTCAGCTATGTCGATCCCTGCGATCTCGACGCCTGGCGTGCCGCGATGGGCGGCGATACGAAGATGCTGTTCGTGGAGACGCCCACCAATCCGCTCGGGGAAGTTGTGGACCTGCCTGGCCTGGCCGAAGTCGCGCATTCCGGCGACGCGCTGCTGGTGGTCGACAACTGTTTCCTGACGCCGGCGCTGCAACAGCCGCTGAAGCTCGGCGCCGATCTGGTCATGCACTCCGCCACCAAATATCTGGACGGGCAGGGGCGCTGCGTCGGCGGCGCGATCGTCGGTGACGCCCAGCGCGTCGGCAAGCAACTGTTCGCCTTCATGCGCACCTGCGGGCCGTGCATGAGCCCGTTCAATGCCTGGGTGTTCCTCAAGGGCCTGGAAACGCTGAATCTGCGTATGCGCGCACACAGCGAAAGCGCGCTGCGCATCGCGCAGTGGCTGTCGCGGCACGTCGCCGTATCGCAAGTGCATTACGCGGGTCTGCCGGCGCATCCGCAGCATGAACTGGCGAAAGCACAGCAGCGCGCTTTCGGCGGCATCGTCTCATTCGAGCTGCACGGCGGTCAGGCGGCGGTGTTCAAGCTGATCAACGCCTCGCGCCTGTTGTCGATCACCGCCAATCTCGGCGACACGCGCAGCACCGTCACGCATCCGGCCACCACCACGCATCTGCGGATCGGGCCGGAGCTTCGCGCCGCGGCTGGAATACGCGACGGCTTGGTGCGGTTATCGATCGGCCTGGAAGGCGTCGACGACCTGATCGCCGATCTGGATCAGGCGCTGGCATGAACGATGGTGGACTGGCGGCGATCTATGCGGCGCTGATCGAATCCGATCCGGCGGACAAATGCCGTCAGGTGGCGGCCCTGCAAATCGCCCGTGGCGTCGAGCGGGCGCCACGCCTGCAATCCGCGGCCGTGATCCCCGGTCGTCCCGCCCGGCCGGAGTTGCGCCATCCGCGCGAGGTCGCGCAACGCGGGCTGGGGACTCAGGCCGGACGCGCCGCGCTGGTTCATGCCGTGGCCCATATCGAGTTCAACGCGATCAATCTCGCGCTGGACGCGATCTGGCGATTTGATGCAATGCCGTTGGCGTACTACGCCGACTGGCTCAGCGTGGCCCAGGACGAGGCGCGCCATTTCGCCTTGTGCCGCCAGCGCTTGCGGGACTTAGGCCTGGATTACGGCGACCTGCCGGCTCACAACGGCTTGTGGGAGGCGGCGGAGAAGACCGCGCACGACGTGCTGGCGCGCATGGCTTGCGTGCCGCGCGTACTGGAAGCACGCGGGCTGGACGTGACGCCGGGCATGATCGTGCGCCTGCGGCAGGCCGGGGACGAACGCAGCGTCGCCGTGCTGGAAGTGATCCTGGACGAAGAAGTGCGCCACGTCGCCATCGGCACGCGTTGGTTCCGTTACCTGTGTGCGCAGCGCGGGTTGCCGCCGGACGAAACCTTTCGCGCATTGTTGGCGCGCCACGGGATGCAGGTGCGGCCACCGTTCAACTGGCCGGCACGCGAAGCCGCGGGCTTTTCGCGATCCGAGCTCGTCGACTGACCGATTTAGGGCATTGACCTACCTACAATCCAAGGTGTGACATCGAGAATCAACAGGCTCTGTGTTACGCTGTAATAACTACGTATTACAGAGCTAGACCATGAACGAAACGACGTTTACCTTCCGGGTCGATAACGCGCTGAAACTGCAATTCAGCGCCGCGGCCAAGGACCGGGATCGCACCGGGGCGCAGTTGTTGCGGGACTTCATGCGCGATTTCATTCGCCAGCAGCAGGAAGCGGCGGAACACAATGCTTGGTTTGACCGTCAGGTGAGGGTCGGACTCGATTCCGCCAATGCGGGCGACGTGCTCCCATCCGATGAGGTTGAATCCGAAGCCGCCACATGGCGCGCGGAGATGCAGCGCAAGCTCAATGCCGCGACATGAGGCTCGTCTGGACGCGTCCGGCAGGCCGCGACCGAAAGGCGATTCGCGAAAACATCGCTCAGGATGACCCTGCCGCTGCACTGGCCCTCGATCAGTGGCTCTCGGACGGTGCCAAGCGGCTCGCCGACCACCCCGGCCTTGGCCGCACGGGTCGTGTGGCCGATACCCGCGAACTCGTCACTCATCAGAATTACATCCTGATCTACGATATCGCTGACGACTGCATGCGCATTCTGCGTGTTCTGCATGCCGCCCGGCAGTGGCCTCCAGGAGGGTGATGGTCGGTTTGGAAGGCGTCGATGATCTGATCGCGGATTTGGATCGCGCGCTGGTTCATGCCGTGGCCCATATTGAGTTCAATGCGATCAATCTGGCACTGGACGTGATCTGGCGCTTCGAAGGGATACCTTTGGCGTACTACGTGTGACACCGGCCATGATCGAGCGGCTAGCCAGGCCGGCGATCCCGAAACGATCGCAGTGCTGCGCGTGATTCTCGACGAGGAGGTCCGGCATGTTGCGCTTGGAACGCGCTGGTTTCGATTCCTCTGTGAACAGCGCGCACTGCCGCCCGAAACGACGTTCCGGCGCCTGCTGGACGAGCACGGAATGCAGTTGCAGCCTCCGTTCAATTGGCCGGCGCGTGAGGCAGCGGGGTTTCTCCGGTCGGAACTTGAATGATCCACCCAGCCTTCGCAGTCGGGCTTATGGCACCGTAGCTGCTGCGACCTCCGGCACCTTCAGAAACACCGCTGGTGGATCCACCTGCAGCGCTGTGACGGTGATATCGGAATTGCCCACTGAGACACCCAGTAGCGACAGCAGAGCGAAGAGAAGATCGTCCAAAGCCAATAGCAGCGGTGTCAGCAAATCGAGCAGGGCAGTGGCTACTGCGTCCAGCAATTGATCCACGCCAAGCAGGCCCAAAAGATCCAGGATGAGTTGCAGCGCCCAACCGGCGATTCCACCCAACTGGAGCGTATCGCTGGTGATCAAATCGACTGCCGTGCTCAGCAGGTCGTCCACGAGAGGGGTGAGCAAATTGTCGGTGGATAGGCTGGTCGAAGCCGGGTATGGCCCATCAAGGTCTTCATAGTCTTCGGTATCTCCGACAGAGACGACAATCGGATCGTCAAGGCCGATCGTCAACAGCGGCAGGAGTTCTGTGAGCTTCAATGAGATCAGTTCATCAGGAGCCGGTAGCGAATCGATGCCATCCGGAAGGCTTCCGTTCGGAATGAGTCCACCTATTCCAAGATAGGCGGTGCCGGTGGTGTTGAAGAGGCTTACGCGCGGGATCGGTCTATTGCCGCGACTGCAAATAGCGCTTTCGGGGATTGAAGTGGCGCTCGCGACTTCCAGTGCGATGCCGAGATTTACCAGACCGCTTTGGCCTGAGATTATGGGAATTGAGAGTGCTTTGACATTGACGGCGAGCGCGATTTGAGCGCTTTTCGCAATGGTCCGTGGGGTGAAGCCGTCGGAAAAGTAGCCCGGTGGGCCGATCCCGATTTGCGGACCTTCCAACACGTTGAGAAAGACCTGAATATTGGCGATCGCGCCGACGACGGAAGCCAATGGCCCGAGCAGGTCTTCCAGGCCTTCGCTCGACAAATCGATTTCAAGCGGAATGCCTTCAGCGCCGCCTTCGGCGAGGGCCATCAGCAATTCCAGGGTGTTGATCGGAACGGCACCGACCAGTGCCTCCAGTCCGTCCTCGACGTTCAAGACGTCGCCTGGGGTGACGGCGATATCGGGGTCCACGACAGCCGCGAGACCCGCAAGGACGCCGCGTGTAACGGCGAGGTCGACGCCGGCAACCGTGCCGTCAAGGACGTTGGCGATGGCGTTCAACAACGAGGGAAGCGCGATATCGCTGGTGAGCAGTGAATTGATCCCGGCGGGGTCGTTCTCCGACGTGGCAAGCCCTAGTTCGACCGCCAGCGGACCCAGTGCGATATGGGTGTCTAGCAGGGATTGGTAGTCGAGTAGCGAAAGAGAAATCTCGCTTCCAAACAACGCAGACAGCAGGGGATTGAGCAAGGCTGAATCGGTGGAGTCGAGTTCGGCCAAGCCGGTTCCGACCGACAGCGAAACCTCCGGCGTTTGATACGCTGCCGCTGAGACGCTCAAGACGCCTTCGGTTGCCGGCCGCAGGAACGGCAGAAATGCGTTAGGGAATGGACGCTGCAACGTTACCCGTACCGCCGTGGCAGTGTCGACATCGCCGGAGGGATCAAACGCATAGAAGCCCCCATCTTCTGACTGTTCGCCGATTTCGACGGTCTCGGTCACAAGGCTGGGGTCAACATTGTTGCGGATGAACAAGCTGTCGTGGACAGCCGGCCGGATGTCACCATCAACTGTGACAGTTTCGATACCGCCGCATCGGCTCAGTACGCGTACGCCGTCCAGCGCCGCCATGTCGGCCTGCTTCTGGAGTACGCGCTTGGCGAAATACAGATTGCTGATGTCGAGCGTGAGAAATACCGCCGCGAGCATCGCGACCAATCCCACTCCGGCAATCATTGCTGCTGCGCCGCGTTGGCGGCGGGGCCCCCGCAGGGAATGTCCGTATTCCATGGCTTGTCCGTACCCCTTCCTGATTGCCATGATTGTGGGCGTGCCGGTGCGCGAACGCCTATGGGGCGCGGGACGAGCGGTGTAGCGCATGCGACCGGTGGTCGGGGCGCTCAGGCGCTTGGTATCCGATGTCGGCTGAATCCACTTCCTTCGATACGGAGGTATTCGCAGCGCTGCGGTCGCCAGTCCGCGAGCACGATGCGCTCGCGCTGCTCCGATAGCGCGTGTTCGGCGGGGCGGTGGGTGTGTCCATGAACCATACGGCGACAGCCGTACTTGGACAGGTCCCGTTCGATGGCGGATGGCGTCACATCGGTGATGTCGCTGGCTTTGCCGCGTTGGGCGTCTCCACTGCGATGACGCAGGTCGCCGGCAATGCGTTCGCGCACGCGCCGCGGCAGCGCCAGAAAACCAGCCTGGGCCACCCGATTGCGCGCGAAACGGCGCCAGCGCTGATAGGCGACATCGGCAATGCAATAGCGGTCGCCGTGGGACAGCAGCGTCGGTATGCCGCCCAGTTCGAGTTTGAGCGGGTCTTTCAGCAGGCGCACCCCGGTGGCGGCGGCAAAGCGTCGCCCCACCAGAAAATCGCGGTTGCCATGCATGAAGCCGATCGTGGTACCGGCGGCGCTGCGTTCGCGCAGGGCGGCGCATTCCTCGGCATAGACTTCGAGCCCCACGTCATCGCCGATCCAGTATTCGAACAGATCGCCGAGGATATAGACGGTCTGCGCGTCGGCGGCCGGCCCTCGCAGAAACGCGATGAAACGCTCGCGCAAGGACGAATGCCCTGGCGGCAGATGCAGGTCCGCCAGCAGCAGGACCGCACCCGCGGCAGGAGGGGGCATCGCGGGCCTGGTGCTACTGGCCGGCATCCGTGCCGTCGACCGGCATGATGCTCTGGATGCTCACGGTCGTTTGCGGGGCATCGCGCGGGAACGGTCCCTTGGAACCGGTCGGCGCGGTGGCGATGCGGTCGACCACGTCCATGCCGTCGATGACTTTGCCGAACACGGCATAGCCCCAGCCGCCGGGCGATTGTTCAGCGTCCAGCGAGGCATTGTCACGATGGTTGATGAAGAATTGGCAGCGCGCGCTATGCGGGCTCGGGGTGCGCGCCATCGACAGGGTGCCGCGGCTGTTTGAAACGCCGTTGCGGGATTCGTTTTCCACCGGTTCGTGGGCCGGGCGTTCCTTGAAGCTCTCGTCATAACCGCCACCCTGGATCATGAAGCCTTCGATCACACGATGAAACACGGTGCCTTCGTAGTGCCCGCTTTCCACGTACTGCAGGAAATTGGCGACGGTCTTCGGCGATTGCTCGGAATACAGCTCGATCAGCAGGTCGCCCTCGCTGGTCTGCATGCGGACGCGGGGCAGGGCTTCGGTCTTGTTCATGAGATTTCTGGTGTTGTCGTGGAGTTGTACTTGGAGGGAGTCGGACGCTCTTCAGGCGACCTTGCGAAATTCGCTGGCGGCGGACACCGCGGCCAGGGCGTCTTCGATGACTTCGATGCCGGCGCCGGGCCGGCAGGCGCGCTCGGACAGTACGCGCCGCCACTGTCGGCCGCCGGGCTGCCCGTGAAACAGCCCCAGGATGTGGCGCGTGATCGTGGGCAGATTATTGCCGGCCGCAAGACGCTGTTCGACATAAGGGAACAGCGCGTGGACGATCTGGTGGCGGTCCCGGGTGCTGGCCTGCGCGCCGAACAGGCGCTCGTCGACCTCGGACATCAGCCAGGGTCGATGATAGGCGGCACGTCCGAGCATCACGCCGTCGACATGGCGCAGATGTTCCTCGCAATCATCCAGGGTTTCGATGCCGCCGTTGATGACGATGCGCAGTTGTGGATAGTCCTGCTTGAGCCGGTAGACCATGTCGTAGTCCAGCGGCGGGACTTCCCGATTTTCCTTGGGGGACAGTCCGGACAGCCAGGCCTTGCGCGCATGCACGATGAAGGTCTCGCAGCCGGCGGCCGCCACGCGATTGACGAAGGCGCGAAGAAAGCTCTCATCTTCGCAATCGTCCACGCCGATGCGGCACTTGACGGTGACGGGCAGGGCGGTGGCGCCGCGCATCGCGGCGACGCTGGCCGCGACGTGCACCGGCTCGCGCATCAGGCAGGCGCCGAAGCGGCCTTCCTGCACGCGGTCCGATGGGCAGCCGCAATTGAGGTTGACCTCGGCGTAGCCCCAGCGTTCGGCCAGCTCCGCGCAATGCGCCAGCTCGCCCGCGGCGCTGCCACCGAGTTGCAGCGCCAGGGGATGCTCGGCGGCGTCGTAGTCGAGGTGGCGGGCCACGTCGCCGTGGAGCAAGGCTCCGGTCGTCACCATCTCCGTATACAGCAGCGCCTGCCGCGAAAGCTGGCGATGAAAGTACCGGCAGGCGCGGGTCGACCAGTCCATCATCGGCGCGACGCAAAAGCGGTGATTGTAGGGCGTGCTGTAAGGCATTGATTGAGAATAAATATTTCCGGCGCCCCGGTCCACTCGCGGCCGGCGGGCGTTCGGGGAACGGCATGTTAATCAATTACTTCAGCGAATTCAGGCTTGGTCCGGATTATTCCGATCGTGTCATTGCGGTGGGCGGCAAGGTCGGGCTGAAATTGCCGATGTGATAGCGGTGGCATTGCGTGCAGTTGTTGCCGGCACGCTGCGGTTGGTGACACGCCAGGCACACGGTCTGTTCGATCGGGCTGAAGTTGCTGGCGAAGCTTTGCGCGTCTTGGTCGTCGAAGCTGTCCGCGTAGGGCGCTTCGGCGTCGAGTTGGTGGCAGGTGGTGCAACCCTGGTCGCCGACCAGACTGAAGTGCTTGCTGTGATCGAACTCGGTGAAGTGGTGTTCGGACTGCGCGATGCTGCGCGGGCGCCATTGCACGGTGCGTAGCACGGATGGTGTCGCATCGGCATGTGTCACCACCGTCGCATCGACGCTGTGGCACTGCGTGCAGGCGCCGGGGGCCTGCGGGTCCAGCCACTCGCCAAGTTCGGAGCGCGAGACCGCCAGATCCAGCCAGGCACGCACCACCGGGTCGGCGTGACCGCCGGGTCGATAGCGCAGCGTGAATTCGTCGAGGTACCAGCCGCCGAGCGACATGCGTTCCTCGCTGGTCTTGGCGGCCGGCGCCGTGGCGGCGGACGTTTCGTCCTCGATCGGCGCGAACGGATCACCCAGATCGTCGTCGCCGCCGAACAGGCTGTCTCCAAACAGCCCGCCGCCGTCCTCATCCAGAACCTCGTCGGCTCCCAGGCCGGCGCCATCGTCCGCGAACAGATCGTCGAAGTCATCGAGGTCGACGTCGTCGGATGCTGCGTCCGCAGTGTCCGCTTCCGGCGCCGTGACTACGTTCGGGCGCAGCGCCACGGTCGGCGGTGTGTCGCCGCTTTCGCGCGCCTTCAGTTCGGCCGCCAGATCCGGAAACCAGCTGCCCTGCGCGGCATCGAACAGCGCTGCCGGCAGCAAGCCGCTCAGTCGCCGTTGTTCGTCGAGGCTCAGCGGATGGCCGATGGTCTGTTCGATTCGTGTCACGACGGCCGGCGTGCCCTGGGTCTGCAGCTCCAGCAGCAGTGCCTTGAAACGCCAGGCCAGCGTGGTCGCGGCCGCTTTCTGCGCGGCGCTGGCGTCTTCCATGTCGAGCAGATCGACTTGTGCGAGGGTTTGCCGGGCCGCCTGGTAGTCGGGGTCGGATTGCATCAGCAGTTCGGTCATCGCGGTGATGTCACCGTCCGCGAATTCGGGCCAGCCGCCGAGGTTGGGCAGGGCACGCAGGTCCAGGCCCGGCACGCCCAGGCCCGACAAGCCCTTGGCGCCGGCGAGCTTGTCCCCGTCGATGTCGCTGTTGTGGCAGGCGGCACAACTTTGGCCGAAGTCGCGAACGATCATGGTGCGGCCGTCCGTGGAGGGGGCGTGGCAGCCGCTGCAGGTCTTCGGCGCTAAATCAGGGTCGTCCGGGAAGTGCTTGGAGATATGGCTCACATGATCGAACACGATGTGAGTGCGCCGATCGTAGGGATAGTCGGTGAAGGCCGGGTGGCCGTCGCTGAAGCTGCCGAAGCGCTGCGTATGACAGACCTGGCAGCGGTTGTCCGCGAGCGCGGTGAGGTCCGCCCGATTGCCGGCATGCTCTCGGTGGCAGCTGCCGCAGGCAAGATCGCCCTGCGCGGCCGGAAACAGTTTGCGATTGAATTCGACCGGCCAGGTACCCCTTGCTTCGTTGCCGGCGACCGCCGGCAGCTCGTCGCTGGGAAGGCTGTGCGGATTCAGGGCTTGCTTGCCGACACTGTGGCAGTGCAGGCAGGACTGCGAGTCCTCGGCGGCGCGGTGATGGTCCCGGCCGAAAGCGGCAGCGAGCCAGCCGGACGCATTGTTGGCGCTCACGGCATGGCATTGACTGCACGCGTTCTCGTCGCCGAACTGGCCGATCGCGGCGTGGGCAGCGGACAGAGGGCCGGGCTGCACCACGCGGCCGGCCCAGCTGCCGGACAGACCCAGCAGGACCAGCCCCAGCGTGGCGACCAATACGCTGCGCACGAGAACACGCCGGCGTGCGCGCCAACTGCGCAGCGGTCGGCACGGCGGCGGCACGCAGGCGCAGCTACCATCCGGTGCCGGCCCGGTGGCACAGGGGCCGCCGCGCAGATCGGGCCGCGTGCAGCGCCAGCGATCACCATCGCGTGCCGGCTGGCATTGCGGACCGGCGCCACAACGTCCACGTGCATCCGGCCCCTGGCGACAGCACTCGCCCTGCGCGGCGCGACCGCAGACCCAGTCCTGATTGGGCCGGTGGTAGGGGCTGGAGCGGTAGTCGAAGCCCTGCAGACGATCGCTCACGATCAGCCGCCCCCGAACGCGTAGGCAGCAATCACATGGACAAGCGCGAGTATCAGCATCGCGCCGGTCAGCGGGACGTGAACGAACAGCCAGGCCTTGAGCAAGCCTTGAATCGTGTAGTGCATGTCCAGATCGGCCTTTTGCTGACAGAGGCCGATCAGTCGTTGCGCATAGGGGCGCTCCACCGCGGACAGATAGCGGTCGAGCGCCGACAGCCGGCTGTCGCGATGCGCGTTGCCGGCCCCGCGGCGCAAATGTCGCAGATGCCAGTGCGGTGCCGCGAAGAATCCCGCCAGATTGCGCTGGTAGTGCTCTCCCAGCAGTGTCGATTGGCTGTCGCGTGCGGCGTCCAGTACCGCCTGTTCCGCCTGCTCGCGCAGGCGGCCGACGAACATCGGAATGCGTTCGAACAGCACTTCCTCGCCGGTGGCGGCCAGGCGCGGCGGCAGCACGCGCGACCAGTACAGGCCGGCAAGTCCGCTACCGGCCGTGCCGACGAAGCTCAGCCACAGTAACCCCTCCAAGGGGGCGTCCGGCAAGGACAGGTCGGTGTGCAAGGCGAACACCGCCAGCGCGAATGCGCCGGTGTAGGCGTGCAGTTGCAGCCAGGTCGAGGCGCGACCGATCGGCAGCATGCTGAAGCGTTTGCGCTGCGAATAGATCGAGGCCAGCAGCACCGAACCGAGCAGTATCCAGCCATTGAAGAACGGTCCGCGCCCGAGGCCGGCGGCGTAGGTGGTGTGTGCGCCCAGCAGCAGCAGCACCAGCGCGAGCAGCCAGCCCAGGTTGCGCCGCCGTCTGACCGCGAACGGTGTCAACGATCGAGCCATTCGATCAAACGCGGCAGGTCGCGCATGTCCATGCGCTGAAGGGCGTCATGCGGGCAGGCGCGCTGACAGGCGGGACCGCCGAGCTGGTCGATGCACAGATCGCACTTGGTCGCTTTCTGCACCGGCGCGTAGGTGGCCTCGTTCTGCACCAGATCGCCGGACGGATTGCGTACCTCGACCATGCGGATGTTGTCGTAAGGACAGCTGTTGGCGCAGGTCGAGCAGCCGATGCAGGTGTCGTCGTTGATCAGCACCTGGCCCTGCTCGGAGGCGCGGTGAATTGCGCCGGTGGGGCAGCCGATCATGCACACCGGATCGGCGCAGTGCATGCAGGCATTGGCGATCATCAGCGAATCATGGCGCTTGCCGTGGCGGTTGAAGCGCGGGTTGTTCTGATGGCCGACGGCGCAGGCGTCCGAACAGGCATCGCAACGTACGCATCGGTCCAGGTTGATCAACATGGCGGCACGCCCGTTGATCAGATGGCTGTCGACCAGCATTTCCATCAGACCGTCGTCGAGCCCCATCGCCGCAACGTCGATTGCCAGGCTTGCCGAGTCGTCGGCTGTCCGTGCCGGTGTTTCGCCGTGACCGGTCGGATCGCCCAGGGTCTCGGCCTGCATGGCGCGTACCGTCCGGAGTTGCTCGGCGCTGAGGTTCGGCAACACGTGGGTCTCGATCACCGAGGTCGGTACACGCAGTACGTCGGCATAACCCACGGCGCGCAGCGAACAGCGATACGACACCGGACCGGTCTGTTCGTGTGCGTCGAGCAGTTCGTCCAGCCCGAACACCGCGCCGCGGCCGAGGTAGTTCACGGTGCGATGGCCGTGATGCAGCGGGCGCGTGACCCGCGCGAAGCCGGAGCGGATCAGCAGCAGACCGTCGGGATAGTCACCGGCCTGGACGATCAGCGGTTCGGCCGCCATGCGTTGCTCGGCCGGTTGCTCGGCGAAGCGCTTGTAGCTGGTATGCCAGTCGAACTCGCCGAAGCTCTCGAACAGGGTCTGCGCGGCGATCTCATCGATCGTCGCATCCGGCAGATGGCTGAACAGCGGCGTTGCGCGAAGATGGGTGATGAGACTGTTCTTGCGGTAGATCGACTCCACGTGCTGTCGGAACGCTGCGTCGCGCTTGCGGATGTCACGCAGGCCCTGCCAGCGGATCTCCAGCAGGATCGAATCGGTTTCGGCGAACACCGTCGCTGTCCTCTGGGTGCGGCCCAGGGCCGCGATCTCGCCGAAAATGTCGCCCTCGCCGAGTGTCGCCGACTGGGTGTGGTCGAGCACCGCCGGGATGTCCTGGACGAAGGTATGCGTTTCCGCGAACGGGCCGCCGCGATCCTCGACCAGGGTTTCGCTCCAGCTGTCCGCGGTACTGCCGGGCCGCAGCAGCGTGGTGCTGAGCATCGCGTCGTGATCGACCTCGCCCTCGGCGAGGTAGCGCAAGGCGCAGCGGCCGATCGTGATTTCGGCACCACTTTCGAGAATCTGTTCACGCGTGGTTTCGCCATTGACGAGCGTGCCGTTGGAGCTGCCGAGATCGCGCAGCAGCCAGCCCCGGTCGCTGCGGATCACACGCGCGTGCGTCGAGGAGACGGCGGTGTCGTCGAGCACGAGATCGTTGTTGGCTGACCGGCCGATCCCGATGCCATCCGGTCCGACGTCGGACAGGACGAAGTCTGCGAGTCTCTGGCCTTCGGCGCCGGTCACGATCAGGCGTGCCGGCGACCGGGGGCGCTGTGGCGTCTCGCGCATGTAGCGCGAGACATCGCGCGTCTCCGCTTGCGCCGGGTTGCGCCAAAGCTGGGCCACGGCCTGCGCCCAGTTCTTGCGCTTGGGGCTGGAGCGACCCAGTACCGATTCCGGCAGCCCCGGTGGCAGCACCACGCGCACGCCACCCTTGATGATGAGGAAGGCCGAATTGCCGTAGTCGCCGGCACGCACCACGATTTCGCCGCGTGCGTAGCGGCGCAGACGGGTGTCGTTGCGCACGATCCCGTCCAGCGTCAGCGGCGCGCGAAAACGCGCTGGGTCCATGCTCGCGAACGGCGCCATCCCAAGAATGCGCTGCACGTCCTTGTCGCCCATGTGCTCGCCGAACGGCTGTGCCCAGCGCTGCGGCGGCGGGATCGAGGCGGGCGCCGCCTCAGCGGCCAGCAGGTCACGCGTCAGCAGGGAATCGTTCATGTCCGGCCTCAGGGGCTGTAGGCCATGCCCTTGTACGCGTCCGGTTTGGGCAGCAGTGCATCGACGGCGGCCAGTTCGCTGCCGTCGTATTTCATGGCGATGGCCTTGCCCTGTGCGGCGACCTGTTCGGCCGCGGCGGTCAGTGCCGCCTCGTTGTTCAGCGAGACCTTGGCGGAGCCGGCGATCTTGAGCAGTGCGGCGACTTCGGGAATACCGACGCCAGCGTCGGAGATTGCCTTGATGCGCAGCGCCGAGCGCTTGGCCCGCTTGGCCATGGCCACGGCGTATTCGGCTTTCGCCGTGGCCTTGGCGACACCGCGCAGCGCGTATTCGAGATCCAGGGCCTGGCCGACCAGGAACATCACGCGGCGGCGGTTCAGCGAGGCCTCCTCGTTGCTGGCGGCGTCGTTGTACCACAGGTTGTGGCGCACTTCGCCCTGGCTCCAGGCGACCAGTTCGAAGTCGCTGCCGGCGGTGTGGCCGCCGGTGTTGACCAGATCCTCGCGCGGCACGGTGTGGCACTGGTAGCAGTTCTCGGCGAGCGCGTAGAGATTGCCGGGGCGGATCATGCCGGCGGCTTCGGACTGCGCCCAGCGGGTCTTGCGGTGTGCCTCGGATTCGGTTTTCGCGGTCGCGTCCTTGCCGCCGAAGTCGCTGTGCACCTCGATCCAGTCCTTGCCGGCGCCGTGGCAGGACTCACAGGTGATGCCTGCGATGGTGTCGGTTTCACCGGCGTCGGTCTTGGAGGTGAAGTGGCAGGAGACGCATTCACCTTCGGCCTTGATGCGCTTGATCCCGAGCTTGTCAGCGATCGAACGTGCCTCCTCGGTGCGCGGCATTTCCTTGAACGTGGAGAAGTGATGCGTGCCGCGCCAGGCGGCGAGGGAGGATTCGTGGCAGTCGCCGCAGGCCGTGGGGCCCATGACCTTGGTCGGGTCCAGGCGCAGTTCCTGCGCGGACGCGGAACCCATCAGCATCAGACCCGTGAGGGCGATCAGTACGGATACGAAACGGTGACTCATCGGGACAACTCCAATTGGCTGGCGTGGGCTGGCGAGGATATGGGCAAAGATCTGAAGGGGCGGCGAAGCATCAGGCGTCCAGTACGAGATTGGACTTGGGGCGGGCCATGCAGGGCAGGCAGGAGCCGGCGTCCGGCAGGGCCGCTGGCGGGCTCGGGTATTCCACTTCGCCGGAACGGATCGCGGTGACGCAGGTGCCGCAGTTGCCGGCACGGCAGCCGGAATCGATGACGATGCCATTGGCCTCGGCCAGCTCCAGCACGCTGTCGGCATTGCCCCATTGCACGGTCTTGCCGCTGTGCGCGAATTCGACGCTGAGACAGGGCGCATCGGCAGCCGGCGGCTGCCGTTCGGTCTTCTTCACCGAGGCCGGACCGAAGGCTTCCATGCGGATATCACCGGGAGGAACGCCCCAGGCGGCGAGGTCCTTGGTCAGCGCAGCCATCATCGGAGGCGGGCCGCAGATGTAGAACACGTAGTTGTTCGAAGGCAGTAGGGTCTTGAACAACTCGACGCTGACGTGGCCGTGGTGATGAAAATCGCGGCCCAGGGATTCGCGATCCGTAGGCTCGTTGTAGCAAAGTCGCAGGTGGACGTTGTCATGCGCAGCGTCGAAGGCGCGCAGTTCGTCCTTGAAGATCTGGTCGCTGCCGAAGCGTGCGCCGCTGAAGAACCATAGTTCCTGACTGAACCCGGCCGCGCAGGCGGCCTTGATCATGCTGAACACGGGCGTGATGCCGACACCGCCGCCGATCAGCACCACCGGGCGGTTCTCGTCGAGATTCAGGAAGAACTCGCCGGCCGGCGCCTTCACGTCCAGAATCTCGCCGGCCGCCATCACTCGGTGCAGGAAATTCGACGACAGGCCGGGCGGGGCATCGGGCAGCTTCGGCGGTGGGTCCAGGCGTTTGACCGAAATGCGGTAGTGGCCCGTTTCATTGGGTCCGTCGGACAGGGAATAACAGCGCACCAGTGGTTTTGGGCGGTCCGGCAGCTTGAGATTGAAGGTCAGAAACTGGCCGGGTTTGAATTGTGGCAGCGGCTTGCCGTCGTGCGGGACCAGATAGAACGAAGTGACGAAGTCGTTCTCGGCGACCTTGCGGTCGATCCTGAACTTGCGCACGCCGGACCATCCGCCCTTGGCATCGAGCTCCGCGTGAACGCGCTTCGACACGGCGGTCGCCAGCGATTGTTCGAGCACCTGCAGGCGCAGCGCATGCTGCGTGTGCGCGAGCCGTGCGTCCACGCCGCCGCGCCACAGCACCGAGATGAGATGGATGGCGGCGCCGACGACCAGCACGGCGCCAAGCAGTTCCACGGCAAGCGAGGAGAGCATCCAGTCCATCAGAGTTTCACCACCAGTTCAAAGCGTGCGCCGCGCTGGTCCGGCCCGTGGTCCACCGATGAGGCAAAGCCGTCGAACTGTAACAACACACGACGTCCCACGGCCTGCTGCAGCCGGAACGACAGTGCACCGCCGCCGGTGCGTGCGCCCTCGGTGTCGCTACGGCGCCCGAGCTCGACGATCAGCTGTCGGCGATTGCTGTCGAAGAACATCTGATAGCCGGTGGTCCAGCCGTAGCTGTCGTCGGTTCGGTTGCCTAGCGGCGCGGGGTAACTGCCGATGCCGCTCGCGGCGAACGTGATGCCGGTCCGGCCCAGTGGCCCGCCGGCCAGTGGATCGCGCGCGGCGGACGAGAAGTTGTCCTGTCCCCAATAGGCGTTGATATACAGCAGATTGTGCGTGTGATGCGGGGTCACCGACAGTTCGGTGAAGAACAGCTGGCCGTCATCCGAGGCCGGGTTGTCGGTGCCGTCGCTGCCGTAATCGTCCGAAAACAGCGCACGGAAGGTGGTGTTGATCAGGCCGATACGCTGCACCGCACCGATGCCGCCGGCGATCATGTCGCCACGCCCCTCGGTACCGTCGATGACGGTGAAGTCCACATCGATGGTGCTGGCGAAGGCGTTGCCGAACACCGTGTCCCACTGGGTGAAGATGCCGTAGAGGCGTGCGCCGTCATCGTCGTGATTGTCGTCACGATCTATTTCGTTCCAGGCGAACAGGGTGGTGATGCGCAGGTTGTTCAGCCAGTTGATGCCGCTGAAACGCAGCGAGTTGCGGGTCAGGCCGATGGCATCGAGCCGGTCGTCGATCAGCAGGCCGTCCTGCACCGTGATCTGCTGCCGCCCGACCGAAAAGCCGATGTCGAGGGTGCCGCTGTCATCTCGGTCCAGGCCGGGAAAGACCTCACCGAAATCACCTTCGAAGAAGAAGGTGGTGAGGTCGGCGTTGACGTTGTCGTCGTACGGATCCTCGCGGTCTGGATCGAACTGCCAGCCGGTGAACGAGGCGCCGCGATTCAGCGGCCGTACGCCCAGCAGTATGCGTTCACTGCCCGTCAGCTGGAGATTGCCGAACAGGTCCAGGCGATTGGCCAGTTCGCTGCCGCCACCGCCATCCTCGTCCGAGTAGGTCTGCAGGGCCGAGCGAAACACGCCGTAGACCCAGAAGCGTGGTTGCCATACGGCGCCGGTGGGCAGCTGGAATCCCGGACGGATTTCGCCGGGCCCGAGAAAGCGGCCGCCGAGTTCGAGGATCGGCGGCGTCAGCTTGGGCAGTTCCTCGTCACTCAGGTACGGCTTGGGCGTGTCCGGAAAACGGCTGGACTCGTCCGATGCCTGGACATAGCCGCCGCACAGGCTGGCGCCAACAATGGCCGTGAGCAGCAAAGATCCCCTGTAAACCCGTTTCACGCCCGCGACTCCCTTGGTGAGGTCTGCACGCACCGAACCCGCACCCATGCCGATCAAGGTGCGGCGCCTATTGATTCGAGGCCGCTTGCGCGACCGTCGTGCCGCCAATCTGCATCTGGCGTTCCCACAGCACCTCATGTCCGGCCACGACCCGGTCCGCGACTTCGCGCGTGCTCATGCCGTAGTCGAAGCCGACGTGCTGGATTTCCGCAATCAGGTTGACCGGCACCATCGCGATACGCAGTTGCGCCGTGATGCTATACGGCCCTTTGCCGTTGAGATCGCTGCGGTACTTGGCGACCCGCTCGCCGCCCGGCGAAAGCACATAGCGATGCTTGCGCGCCGCCGCCGGTTGACCGGTCAGGATCGTCGACTGTGTGCTCGGCCGGATGAAGGGCAGGGCGTCGACCGAGTAGTTCACCGTGAGCACCTGCTCGCGCTCACCGCCGCGCACGTTCCGCGTGATGAACTTGGACTGCATGCTGAACAACTGACTGTCCAGCGGCAGATCGCCGTTGTGCACGTAGGCCGAATGCGAATCGCGTACGTCGCCATTGGGATCGAGATCGCCGGACTGCATCAGTATCGTGCCCTCGGCGTCCTTCACCACCACGTTCAACCACACCAGGCGCTCGGCGTCGAAGCCGGTGGGTACGCTGTGACCGTCCATGATGTTGCGCACGGTCAGTTTGAAATGCAGCGAATCGTCGCTCTGCTTGCTCACGCTGATGTCGCTGAGCCCGTAGCCATTGCGCAGCACTTCCAGACGCTTCTCGCGCGCCCATCCGAGCTTCTCGTGCTGGTCGTTGAGGATCGCGCGCGCGTCATAGCGGTCGTCGATCGCGCTCCAGCGGTCCGGGAACTCGTAGTCATCCGGCAGGTTGTCTTCGAACGCGTCGGTACCCCAGCCGGCCTCGTCGTCGAACAGCAACCAGTCCTGCGGCGTCGCCAGCTTGGTAGCCTCGATGTTGTGCGGGAACAGGCCGGCATGGATCACCGAATAGTCCGGTCCGCCGAAGAAATGGTTGGTCAGCTTGCGCGGTGGCGTGCTGAGGCTGCCGATCTGCGCCGCCGGACCGAAGTCGTAGCCGGCGTTCTTGCCCTGGATCTTGCCCATGTGGCAGTCCTGGCAACTGACGCCGGCAGCGGCGGCCGGCGAATGCTTGTAGTCCGAAAAGGCCTCTTCCAGCCTGAAGCCATCGAACAGGTTCACGTCGTGGCAGACCCCGCAGAAGCCGGACTCGCCGATGTACTCGAAGGTGCGGATATTGCCGTGAATCTTGCGGCCCGATTTGTCGGTATCGGTGCTCAGGGTGCCGCCCGAGTTGTCGATGATCTTGCGCAGCACATCGCCATTGGTGGGGCCGTAGACCGGTGCCGTGAGGTCGCCGGTTTCCAGCGCGATGCGGCCGCTGACCTTGCCGTAGGGCTTGCTGAGGCGGTGGCAGACCACGCAGGTGATGCCCTCGCGCGAGGCCGGATGGCGCTCGAGATTGGACACGAACGGTGATTCCCCCTTGTTCATGCCGACCTGGGTGTGGCAGCGGATGCAGAAGTCGCCATTGGTGCTGCTGGTCTGCTGATTGATCGTGCGCTGCATCGCCATGTAGACCGGCGACAGCTGCGCGTAGGCGTGCTGGGACACCGACCATTGCGCGAACTGGCGCGGATGACAGCTGCCGCAGGTATTGGCCGAGGGGTACTCGCTCTCCGAGAACAGGGCGCGATGAATTTCGTCCGCCGTGAGTTTGTCGGTGGCGGCCATCGCGGCGGGTTCGGACGCCGGTTCTGGCGCGACGTCGAGTTCCCCGCTGAGCAGATCATCATCCCCGCCAAGCAGGTCGCCGTCGCCACCCAGCAGATCGTCGTCGGTCGTCGTGTCGTCCTGCGCCGAATCCTCGCTGTCCTCCGACAGCAGGCCGCCGTCATCGAGCAGGCCACCGTCCAGCAAACCGTCCTGCGCGTCCGCCAGACAGGGCGACAGCGCCAGCACCATAGCCAAGCAGAACCCACGTGCCCTGATCATCCCCTTCCCCCGCAACTAGCGAACAACTGGCCCAGTATAGGCGCCTCCAGGCGGAAAATTCTGATCATTTTTGATTTTCCATGATTTGAATCAAGTCACAAAACATAAGGATTTTGCGATATGAGGATTTGGAAACATGGGAATTTGAAGAAAAATATGCGATATCCCCCAAATGAGGGGTGGTATCCCCCAAATAGGTGAGGGATAGCGATTTCCTCGGCCATCCGGTCGGGTCCGGATGCCGGTGCGCACTGCGTCAGCGTCCGCTCGGAACCGGCCGGTTCCGGCCCTGCACATGCCATCTCACATGGAAGTTACGACAGACCCCGACGAATCCGGACAGCGGTGTTTTTCGCCTTCGCGGCGTGGACAGGGAAGATGCCGGCAAGGACCGCGATCGATCGGGGTGACCTGAATTTGCAGCGCCGCCACGAGCTCCCGGTTTTCCCCGGAATTCAGATCAACCGGACCGCCCGCCGCGAAATGAGAGTCGAGTCGCGCCCTTGCGCGGACGCACTCGATCGGCGGCTGCGGCTCGTCCAGAGCGGGGGCTGATTCGCCTGGACGTCCGCACCGCGCAGCGCTGGCGGGGCGCGGCGTTGCTGATCGCATTTGGCCTGATCACACGGGCTGGCCCGGTGTTCGTGTTTCAGACCGATGGGCTCGCAGCCGGCGTGATGCTCGCGACGTTTGCACTGTTCGACGGCGGACTGATTGTGGCGGGAGCATGCCGGATCGGGCTGCGGCGACGGCTGAGCATCGACGACGCGTGGATACGCGCGCGGCTGACGGTGTTCGGCTTACCGATCAAACGGCCGAGGCCGGGCGCGCGCAGGCCGTAGGGCTGCCCTGGCGGCGCAGCGATGCGCAGGTCTGAGCCGGATCGCGAACAAACTTCGACATGGCTACGGCAGTCGGCCTTGAAGCGGGCAGGCGCGCGTCGAATGTTTCATTCTCTGCGCCGTCGCCGCCTGCGGATGTTTCGCAAATGCTTGTGCAATTGCTCTATGCGAGCCGGGCCTTGGTTCCCGTCACCGGGGAGGTCGCGAGTTCGATACTCGAGGATTCGTTCCGAAACAACCGGGCCGTGAATGTCGGCGGCACGCTGTTCGTCGGTGCCGGCTACTTCATGCAGTGCCTGGAAGGGCCGCGCGATGCCGTCAACGACACCTACGCCCGCATACTGCGCGACCCCCGTCACAGCCGGCTGACCCTGCTGCTATACGAACGCATCGTGCAGCGGCGTTACGCGGGCTGGGCGATGAACTACATCAGTGAACGCGAGGCGGTGCATGGCATTCTGCAGCGCTTCATGCTTGAAGATCGCTTCGATCCCTTTGCACTCGATGGCACTCAGGCCAAGACGCTGCTCGAAGCCCTGCACGAAAGCGCCATCAACCATTCGGCCTCGCGTCGTTTCCGGCGCAGCCTGATCGCCGGCCTGCAGTAGTCCTCACAGCTGAGGACTGCGAATATGAAGTATGGCTCGAACCATGAAAGCCGCTCGTCCGTAAGGAGCGCGCGACGCCCGTTGCGATCACGCGGGTGGTCTACCTGGATGGTTCGGGCATGTCGTCGTCGCGCGGCTGCGCCGGACGCAGAAAGACCAGCACGATCGCCGCCTCCAGAAGCAGCGGCAGGCACAGCGCAACGCCTGCGGCGCGCCACCATTGATGATCGGCAAAAGGCCCCAGCGCGGCGATGATTGCGGCGGCACCCGCGTTGGCGGACAGCCAGAAGGCGCTCATCGCGATGCCGGAACGCGCGGCGCCGGCGGTCCGCGCGACCATGGTGATCAGCAGGGGTAGCGGCGCCAGCATCAGCGCCCCGAGCAGCAGCCCGGCCGTCAGCACCGTGCCGAAGCTCTGCGAACCGGTGAGGCACAGCGTCAGCGGCACCGCACCGATCGTGGCGAGCAGCAGCAGTGCCGGGATTCGTCGCGGCGACGGCGCCCGCATCGAAACCAGTGCCAGTCCGGCCACGCCGCCGAGCAGCACGCACAAACCGATCACACCGGCTTGTGCCGAATCGATCCCGGCGCTGCCGAGCATCGGTTCCAGCCAGGTGAATACCGAGTTGAAGTAGCCGTTGCCGAAGAAGATCAGGCCCAGCAGGGGCAGCATCAACGGTCGCTTGAACAGGGCGAAGATGTCGCCCCACGATTGGCCGCTGCCCGTACGCGGCGAGCCGGGATCGGCCGGGAACAGCAACAGGCTGAGCAACAGCAGCGCCAGCAGCAGGACCGCATCCACATGAAGGCTGGCGGCGACGTCGCCGACGGCCAGTGGTGCCAGCGCGAAGGCGGCTCCGATACCGATGAACAGCGAGGCGGTGGCGACCGCGGTGGCACGCAGCGCGCCTTGGGCATCGAACCAGCTGTCCGCAAGACGGGCGATCAGCGCCATCAGCAGCGGCTGGGCCACCGCCATCAACACGGTACCGGCCAGCAGCAGGCCGAAGTCCGCGTGCATCGCCCGCAACAGGGCGCCGGCGCAGGTCAGGGCGGCGGCCAGCAGCAGGCAGCGCCGCAAGGGCCAGCGGTCGATCAAGCAGCCCCAGGGCAGTGCCAGCGGCAGGAACAGCAGCGGAAACAGCAGCGATAGCCAGGCCACTGCCGACAGCGTGACGCCATAGCCCTCAGCCGTGGCATTGGCCACCGGCGCGAAGCGCAGCCACTCGAACTGCATGGCCGCGCTCCACAGGGCATACAGCAGCAGCGCTCGGTAGCGGGCGGGCGGCATGGCCTTCTCGCTTCAGTCGCCGAACAGGGTCTGCAGATAGGGATTCATGAACACCCCTTGCGGATCGAGCCGTCGGCGCAGCGCGTGAAAATCGTCCCAGTGCGGATACATTCCGACGAGGTCGGTGGCGCCCAGGCTGTGCATCTTGCCCCAGTGCGGGCGACCGCCGTGATTGCGAAAGATCGCTTCGGCGCCGTCGAAATAGGGGCGAAAGTCCATGCCTTGATACTGGTGTACCGAGATCGCCACCGAATCGCGACCGAAAAACGGGCTCAGCCAGATGTCGTCGCCCTGCACGTAGCGGTATTCGACCGGGAAGTGCACGCGGATCGACTTGCGCTCGACGAACTCGGCCAGCTCGCGCAGCGCGTCGGCTCCGTTCTCGGCCGGCAGTTCGTACTCCATTTCATTGAACCGGACCCAACGCACGGTCGAAAACGCGCGATGCGCATCTGCAACCATGCTGCCGGCATCGCCCTTCATCGACCAGGCCATCAGTCGCGACAGCGGCGCGCACCAGTCCGGATTGGCGCGCGCCAGCTTGGAGATCAATCCCAGGGCACCGTTCTCGATCACGATTTCGCTGGCAGTGGTCAGCGCGGTGCGCGATTCCGGTTCCTCGCTGAGCTGCATCAGCTTGACGCCGGTCTTGCGGGTGTGCGGAAACCAGTAGAACTCGAAGTGACGGTGATCCCGCGCCAGCGTGGGCGCCTGATCCAGGCATTCGTCCAGATCCATCGCCAGTTTCTGCAGACGCAGGCGATAGGCTGGCTGCAGCTGCAGCTCCAGTTTGGCGATCACGCCCAGCGCACCCAGGGACACGCGGGCGGCAGCGAACACCTCCGGATTCTCGGTGGCCGAGCAGTGCAGGGTGCTGCCGTCGGCGCGCACCAGCGTCATGCCGACCACCTGGGTGGAAATCGAGCCGAGCCCCAGGCCGGTGCCGTGGGTGCCGGTCGATACCGCGCCGGCCAGCGCCTGGCGGTTGATGTCGCCGAGATTCTGCATGCCCAGGCCCTGCGCCCGCAGCAGGCCACCCAAGGGCTTGAGCGAGGTGCCGGCCCAGATGGTCGCGCGCGTGCCGTCGATCGATTCCACGCCACTGAGGCCGGACAGGTCGAGCAGGGTGTCCGGGGTTTCCACCAGCGGCACGAACGAATGCCCGCTGCCGCAGACGCGCAGCCTGCGGCCGGCCTCGGCGGTCTGCCGGACGACGGATTGCAGCTGTTCCAGGGTTTGGGGCTGTGCCTGCCGCTTGGGCGTGAAGCGCACCCGGCCCGACCAGTTACGCCAGCGCGCGCCGCTTTCGGATATCAGGGCGGGGGAGTCCTTGCTGTCCATCGTGTCGGGCCCGGGTCGTGAATCAGAAGAAGCAGCGGCCGGCGCCGCGATAGGTCGGCACCTCATCGACGATGCGACCGCCGCGCATCAGCAGCAGGTACTTGAAGCGCTCCGCCAGCTCACCGGCCTTGGCATGCCGGAAGAACACCGGTGCCCCCAGCGGGAGCTTGAGGTCCGGCGGGAACTGGACCGGCGTCTGGACTTCACCGGCCCCCTCCAGCTCGATCAGCTTGCCGCCAGTCGGCAGAAACGGACGCGGCAGTCGGTCGGCACCCGACGGGCCGGACGCAACGTAACCACCGCCGGCACAGGTGACCACGCCTTCGCAGGGAATACGAGCCGCCGACAGCGCGAAGTACAGGGCCGGTTCGTGACGAAACTGACGGAAGTGATCGAACAGCACCGGTGAATACAGGCCCGAGCCGGCCGCGGCCTCGGTCACGCAGGGGTCGGCCGCAGTTGATTCCAGGCTGCCGGTACCGCCGCCGTTGACGAATTCCAGATCGTGTCCGGCGGCGCGCAGGGCCGTGATCACGGATTGACGCCGCTTGTGAATCTCGGCAATCGAACGCCGCTTCATTCGCCGGATCATGGCGTTCTTGATGCGTTTGCCCGGTACGTCGTCCTGCAGGCCGGCGATCTGTGCCTCATAGCCCATGACGCCGACCAGACGCACCTTGCCGTCGCTGTTCTCGATATGTCGAGCCAGCTCCAGCGCCTGTTGCGGGGTGTCGACCGGCGACCGCCGTACACCGAAATGCACCGCCGGAAAACGGCTCGACATGTCGACATCGATCGCCACATCGAAGCTCACCGAAAATCGGCGCGCCGCCGCGACCAGGGCATCGATGTGGGCGGGCTCGTCGATCATCAGCACGATGCGCGCGGGACTTTCGGCGACGGCCGCCAGGTCGACCGGCTCCATGGTCGGATAGGCGACCAGCAGATCGTCGAATCCCTGCGTCGCCAGCCAGGCGGCCTCGCGCGCCGAAAAGCACAGCAGGCCACGGAATCGCTGATCGAGATCCTGCACGAGACGCATGATCTCGGTGCAGCGTATGGACTTGCTGCCGAGCCGGATCGGCAGCGTGCCGGCGCGCGCCAGCATGGTCCGCGCATTGGTTTCGATCAGATCCAGATCGGCCACCGCCAGTGGCAGGGGCCGACCCGCGATCGCATCGGCCAGTGCCTCGTAGCGGGCCTGCGGCGCCTGCGCCTCGTTCATCAGTCGACGCTTCCTTCGTCTGTCAGTTTGAGCAGCGCATTGACCACGCGCGTGCGCTGGGTCGGGGAAAACGGGGACAGCTGCATCAGCTCCATCATCCACAGCCCTTCCGTGGCGAGGTGCACCACGGCGGCGCGTTCCAGGCTGAGGCCCTGTGCCAGTTTGGGGAATCGTGCCTGAAAGAACTCGCGTACCGGCTCCAGCAGCGCCGGATCGTTGGCGACGGCCGCCAGCATCGACGCGGCGACCTGATCATTGCCCAGCGGATTGCCGGTGGATGCGGCGACGTAGGCGCGCATCTGGCGGCCCGGACCATTGCCGGCCGAATCCGCCACGGCCTGACTGCCGGCGATCGAGCGTTCCACCAGGCGTTCCACCATGGCCCGCAACAGCGCGTCCTTGCTGGGAAAGTGGTACATCACGCCGCCTTTGCTGACGGCGGCTTCCTGGGCCACGGCGTCCAGGGTCAGGCGTGCTGCCGAGGCTTGCAGCACCACGCGTTCGGCGGCGTCGAGCATGGCTTCGCGCGCACTGGGGCGGCCGCGGCCGTTGGAGGACGGCGCGGCCTTGGAGCTTTGAGCCTGGATCATATTTGATTTAATGTACCAACTGGTCGGCACACTAAATGCAAGCAAAAAGCCGCGTCAAGACCGTTCCCGCCAAGAACACGACGGAGCGCTCTTGAAACTAAATATATGTGCAGTACGGGAGGCGTTATGGAAGACAGGGAAAAGCAGCAACCGCAGATTCGCTGCGCGGGTCTGCAGGGAGTCGAAGCGAACTTGGTGGCCGCCGATGTTGACGTGGTCGCATTCTGTGGGCAGCTCGGTGTCGGTATCGAGTGCCTGCGCAATCCCGAGGCGCGTCTCGACGTGGCGCGCTTCGTTGAAGTGCTGGAACTGGCGGCGCGAGCCTGCGAAGAGCCGTCGCTGGGGCTCAAGCTGGGCATGACGCAGTCGATCGGCACCTTCGGGATGCTCGGCGAGCTGTCCTGCCAGGCCCCGGATCTGGGCACGGTCGGTCAGAGTGTGTCGCGCTTCTTCTTCATGCATCAGGAGCGTGCGGCACTGGATATCCGGATCGAGGGCCGCGACGCGATACTCAGCTACGCGATTCGGGACGCACGCGTGATCGATTATCGCCACGACGCGGAGATGGCCATGGCCAAGGCCCTGCGCATCGCCCGCACGCTCAGCGGTCGGGCGGACTGGCGACCGCGCGCGGTCTGCTTCGAGCATCCGGCACCGCGTGACACCAGCCTGCATCGCGAGTTCTTCGGCGCGCCGGTGTACTTCGCCAGACCCTACAACGCCTTGCTGTTCCCGACGGACTGGCTCAGCGCCCGTTTGCCGGGCGGCGATCCCGACAGTCTGGAAGCACTGGCGCGTGCCGCCGCACAGCAGCTTCCGCGCGTGCCAGCCGAGGACATCGAAGGCCAGGTTCGACGCCAGATCGTGCGTGGCCTGCGCAGCGGCATGCTCAGTGCCGTGGCGGTGGCCGCGGCGCTGGGGCTTAGCGAACGCACCTTGCAACGTCGTCTGCAGGAATCCGGGCAGACCTTTCACGCCCTGGTCGACAACACGCGTCTGGAGATGGCGCGACGCTATCTGGCCGAGCCGCATCTGACCCTGACCGATATCTCGGCGGCTCTGGGTTATTCCGAGCCCAGTGCGTTCTCGCGTGCCTTCCGCCGCTGGACCGGACACAGCCCGTTCGCCGAGCGCGCTTCGTTGATCCGTGAACGTGTGCAGTGGGCGCCGCCGCGCAATGTCGCGTCGGGCTTCTCGGGCCAGCGCGCGCACTGAGCCCGGGCTCGCGTTCTGGCGCGAGCAGTCAATGTCCAGCCGCCAGGGCAGGGGGATAGTCGGGCCTCGTGTCTGGAGGCATTGCGGCGTGATCAAGACAGTCGGCAGCGGCAGGCGGTGCGCGTGGATCGCGCCACTCATGGCATTTCTGAGCGCCTGTGGCGGTAGTCCGTCGCCGGATGGCGGCACGGGCGGGGGCAGCAGTGGGCTGCGGATCGGCAATCTGACCGAACCGCAGATCCTGGCGGTGACACGCACGGAGCGCGACGCCCCGTTGGCCGACCTGTCGCACTATGCGCCGCGCGAGCAGCCGCGGGCGACCGATGCTGTCCTCAACAGCGGCGACTGCGCCGACAACCAGGCCTTCCGCTTCGGCGCCGGCAGGAGCGATGTCAGCGGGCCGGCGGCGAACGAGGAAATGTTGGGTTACGCCGATCCGGCGCAGGTGTCTGCGGGACTGCTCGACCGCCAGTACGCGCGGGCTTTTGCCTTCCAATCCGAATGCGCCGGCCGCAGCGGCCGCGCGATGCTGGTCAATCTCGACCAGGCCTTGATGTTCCATTCGGTACGACAGGGCGTGCTCGGAGCGATCGCCGCCGATACCCAGGACGATCTCGGTGCGTTCTACGATACCGGCAATCTGATGATCTCGGCCACGCACAGCCACGCCTCGGCGGCCGGGCAGGCGTTCCACGATCTGTACAACGTGTTCGCGCTGGGTTTCGACCAGCAAAGCTATGACGCGATGGTGGCTGGCATCGTGCGCGCGATCCGCCGTGCGCATCGAGACATGATCGCCGCCGAGCCGGCCGCCTTGCTGTACGCACAGGGCGAACTGCTTAACGGCAACGTCAACCGTTCGGCCGTGGCCTACGCAGTCGATCCCGCGGAGGAGCGCGAAGCCTTCCTCGATACCGAAGGGCGCGAGGTCAACACCAATCGCATGATGAGCCTGATCCGGCTCAAGCGCGGCTCTGACGATATCGGTGCGCTGAGCTGGTATGCGATACACGGCACCTCGTTGTCGCAGATCAACTATCTGCTGTCCGGCGACAACAAGGGTTATGCCGCGCAGCGATGGGAAGAGGACTACGGCCGGCGGGATGCGATGGCGCCGCAGTTCGTGGCGGGCTTCTTCAATACGGACTCCGGCGACAGCTCGCCGAACCTGTTCATGCCCGAGCTGAGCGAGTCCGAAATCCGAGATCTGGCCGGGGATCCGTTTCAGCAGCGCGGCGGCGGACAGGACGATTACGAAAGTACCTTGATCGCCGGCTACAAGCAGTACGCGCATGCGCGCGATCTGTATGCCGGTGCCGAGCGGAAGCTGCGTGGAGAAGTCACCGCGCACAGCTACATGATCGACTTCAGCGCCATCGATATCGAAGCGCCGCGCGAGTACCCGGCGGCATTCGAACCGGACGGTGCCGACCATCAGCGGACCTGCCAGCCGGCATTGGGTGTGGCCTTCGCGGCCGGCGCCGAGGACGGGCGGGGCCCGCTCAGCGAGACCGGCGCGACCTGTCCGGTCGGGCCGGACGAACTGGCGCAGGCCGCGGATTACCTGGCGACGATCTTCGGGTCCCTGGGCGCCGGCGCGATTCCGTCCGAGCTGCTGGAGCCGCTGGGCTGTACGCTCAGTGCGCTGCCGCTGGGCCTGCGTTGCCACGATGAAAAGCCGGTGCTGCTGCCGCTGTTCGTGTCGCCGTTCAATCCCCTGCAGGGTCTGGCGCCGAGCGTGCAGCCGGTGCAGGTGATCACGCTCGGCAATCTGGCGCTGATCGCGCTGCCCTGGGAAGTCACCACCATGTCCGGGCGCCGCATCCGCGAAGCGGTGCTTGAGGTACTGGCGGACGCCGGCATCGGCTACGCGGTGATCGCCGGCTACTCCAATGCCTTCGCGCATTACCTGACCACGCGCGAGGAATACAGTACCCAGCAATATGAAGGCGCCTCCACCTTGTACGGTCCGTGGACGCTCGACGCCGTGATCCAGGAAGTCACGCGCCTGGCGGGCCAGGTGCGCGCCGGCATGGAGCCCTCTAGCCCGTACCAGGTCTCGGACTATGCCGCGCTGCGCACCTTGCTGGTTCACGTGCCGCAAAGCGGCGATGGCAATCCGCCGGGCGATGCACAATTCGGGGACGTGTTGCAGCAACCCGAACCGGTCTACGAACTCACGGACGACAATCCGGTGGTGGTGAAAGCCAGCTTCTACGCTGGCCATCCACGCAACGATCTGAAGTCCGAATCGAGTTATCTCTATGTGGAGCGGCTCAGTGGCGACAGCTGGCAGCTGGTGGCGACGGACGACGACTACGAAACCCGCTACAGCTACCAGCAGTCCGGCTACGGCGGTGCCCACGTCGCTGAGATCGAATGGCATCTGCCGGCCGGCACGCCCGCCGGCACCTATCGCATCCGTCACCACGGCGCGACCGGCGACGGTCCTTATACCGGCGTGTCGGACAGTTTCGAGCTTGAGATTCCGTAGGTGCCGGCCTGCCGGTTCTATGGAACGTCCACCTCGATGTCGCTGTAGCGGGTCACGAGTTCCTCGTCGATGGTGGTGGAGGCCTGGATCGTGCCGCGGCCCTTGTCACCGACCGAGGTGATGTAGCCGGCGTTGTTGCCGGAATCGACGGCGACGATGCCTTCGTCGAGGGTGCTCAGCGCCACGTCGCGCGTGATCGTGCGTTCGTAGCCGTCCTCGAAAGTCCCGTAGACGCTGAGCCACAGCGTATCCGGATAGCTCAGATAAGCCTCCACCGGGTCCACACGAAACGACACCAGTTCCAGTTCCGAATAAACGTACTCGCGCGTGAGTATGCTGTCGTCGGTGCCTTCGAAAGTCAGTTCGTACTGGACCGGATCGTCGTCGCTCAGGCCCGTCAACAACAGCATGTCGTTGCCGTAGACGCTGTCGCTGGATGCAAGTAGCGAGGCGTCCGAGTCGTCGCCCAGAACCTGGTCGATCGCGAGCTGGGCGCTCAGGTTCTGCCGCGGTGCCGTCGCGTCCTCGAATCGGGCGTACACGCGCAGGCTGTCGGTGACGCCGAGCGGAACCGGCAGATCATCGGCCTGTTCGGTTTCCAGTTCCAACGCAGCCACAGCACCGATCTGTAACGAGCGCACGATCGTGCGTCCGCAGGTGGCGAGTTCCGCCTCCAGCGGAAACGGACTGTTCAAGGGCTTCTTGTAGGCCGTGACGGTCGAGCCGCTGTTGAGTGCGGCGGGCGAACTCGAATCCGGCAAGGACCAAAGCGCGGCGCTGCTCAGGTCCACTTCGGCCGTATCCTCGACCAGCTGCGCCTTGAGCGAGAAGGTCTGCACCGACTCGGGCGCCAGGTTGGTCAGCGCAGGTTCGATACGCAGTTGGTAGATTTCGGAAACGCCGACGGTGAAAGTGTCGACGAAGTCCAGGAACTCGGCACGGATCACCGCTGCCCCGGGTGAACGCGCCACGATCGCGCCGGGGTTGTAGTAGTTGAGCGAGCCCGGATACGTTTCCACGTCGCCATTGCTGACCTCCACCACCGCAGGATTGGACGAGGTCCAGTTCACGCGTGCGCTGAAATCACTTTCCGAGATCGAGCCGTCCTCGTCCTCGAACAGGCCGATGGCACTCAGGCTGAAGGCCGAGCATTCGTAGGTGGTCATGGAATCCTGGCCTTCGTAGCGCACGTCGATACCAGCCATGGTCTCGCCTTCACCGACCGGGTCGCTGCAAGCGCACAGACTGCTCATCGCGACGATGCCCAGCACCGTGAACCGTGAGCCTGCCCTCATTGCGGGAAGAACAGGACACGGTTGTTGCTGCGGTCTGTGACGTACAGGGTGCCGTTGCTGGCGTAGACGCCTGTGGCGCCGCTGAGCGTGCGTGAGCTCGGTTCGTCGTCGACATCGCCGTCCTGGTCGTCGTCGTTGGCGGTGCTGGAGGTAAAGCTGTCCTCGTCCTGGCCGATCACGGAATTGGCGCTGGTCTGGTTGGCGATCGGGAAGGAGCCGAACTCGAGGACCCGATTGTTGCCGGAGTCCGCGATCCACACGCTGGTGCCGTCGGAGGTCACCCCGTACGGTGTGCGCAGGGCGCTGGCCGAGGTGCCAGACGTGGATCGGCCGAAATCGCTCTGACCGATGACGTAGTCGGCTTCCTCGCCAGAGGACTGCGGCAGCAACGACCAGTACAGCACGCGGTTGTTGCCGGAGTCGGAGACCAGCAGGCGTACGCCGTCGCTCCACGCGGTCGCTGGCCGGTTCATTTCGTCGGCTTCATCATCGGCGGTCTTGGTCGTGAAGTCGGACTGGCCGAGCACCAGCTTGGCCGGTTCGCCGGAGCTGGAGGGCACCTCGTCCCAGACCAGCACGCGGTTGTTGTTCTGGTCGACCACGATCAGGGAGTTGCCGGCCACGATCGCGGAAGTCGGGTAGGCCAGCGCGGTCTCGGAGGTGCCGCTGGTCTTGGTGGTGAAGTCGCTCTGGCCGATTACCACATCCGGCAGATCGGTGGCGCTGGCGGGAATCGAGTTCCAAATCAGCACGCGGTTGTTGCCGGCGTCGGCGACCACCAGATAGCCATTGCCGAGGAACACCGAGGCGGGCAGGGCAAGCTTGTTGCGGGCGATGCCGCCGACGCTGGAGGTGAAATCGTCCTGCCCCAGCACGAAATCGGCGCTCGCGCCATTCGTTGTCGGCACGGCGTTGAAACCCAGGACACGGTTGTTGGAACTGTCCGCTACGAACAGCACGCTGCCGTTCGTGGCGATATTTCCGAGTGGTTGCGCCAGGGTTCCGGCGTCGGCGTTGCCATTGCCCTGGTTGGCGCTGGCACCGCTGAATCCGGACTGGCCGAGCACCTGATAGGCCGAGACCAGATCGAAATCATCGTCATCGCCGCCACCGCCGCAGGCGCTCAGCAAGGCTGCGGCGAACAGTGGCATGAACGCAGTCCGGATCATCCGGCGCAGCGAAGCGGCAAGGTGAGAACGGCGCGGCGCGGCCGCGCACAGACCCATGGGCATGGAGCAACTCCTCAAGAACAAAGGGGGATGAATCAGGAGTTGAAGCGTGCCGGTGCGCGTGTTTCGGGTGTGCTTGAACCGATGTCGAATTGTTTCTGTTCGTGCCGGCTGGCGCCGTGCCGAGGGGTCAGCCGGATGCGGGATGCTTCGGCAGCCGCAATTCGATGGCGAAGCCTTCGTCGGCGGTGGCCGGTATCGGCCTGACCGACCCCCCGTGCATTGCCGCGACCCGCGCGACGATGGCCAGCCCGAGCCCGGCACCGCCCGGGTGGCGCGCCTGGCTGGTCCGTGAAAACGGTTTGCACAGTTCATCCCAGGCGGCCGGATCGAGTCCGGGGCCGGCATCGATCACCCGCAACCACACCTCGTTCTGGTCCGAGCCGGTCTCAACGCGCACCGGTGGCGCGCCATGTACGCAGGCGTTGCCGATCAGATTGCGCACGGCGCGCGCCAGGGACAGCGGCCGCATCCGCACCGGTTCGGAAGCATCCAATTGCAGGCTGACGCCGCGCTGGCTGGCGTCGGGGATCGCGCGCCGCAACAGGGCGTCCAGCGCGAGCCGGCTCAGCGGCTCGTCCTGGCCGTTGCGGGCGAAGTCGATGCACTGGGTGACGATGTGGTCGATCTCCCCGATATCGCGCCGGGTATCGCGCCAGTCGTCGTCATCCTCGGAACGCAGATCGATCGCCGCCTGAATCCGCGCCAGCGGCGATCTCAGATCATGCGACAGCCCGGCGAGCATGATTTCGCGCTCCTGCACATTGCTGCGCTGCTGCGCGCCAAGCCGCACCAGAGCCTGGCCGACGGTGCGCAGTTCGGCGGGGCCGTGTACGGCCCAGGCCGGTGGCGCCGCGCCGCGTTCGATGTCGCCGATGGCGCCGTGCAGCGCGCGCAAGGGTCGGCGCAGGATCAGCGAGAACACGAGTATCGTGGCCACGGTCACGATCAGCAGGCTGAGCAGGTTGACGATCAGGAAGTGACTGCGCACCGCACGCAGGTCGGCGAACGACACGCTGATCGGGCGAGGGCCATCGAAGCCCGGTGGGCCTCCGTTTTCGGGTGGCCCTTCGCCGGGCGGCCCTTCGCCGGGCGGCGGCCCCATCGGCGGGCCGCCTTCGCGCAGCAGGCCGGGAATGCGCATGAACAGCGGCACCGGCAGGCGCACGCGCCGTTCGAACGCGCCCGCCCGGTCCACCGGAATGCATGGGTCGTCGCCGTTTTGTGCCTGTGCGCCGACACCGGGGCCGGTTTCAGTACAGGTGCGTACGCGAACCGTCATGTCCGGTGGTGGTATCGCTTCGAGCAGCGCCAGATTGCAGAACGGCACCGCGAACGCCGCCGCGACGACCAGCAGGCCAGCCAGAAGTCGCAGGCTCATTGCGGTGCGTCCGGTACGAACATGTAGCCGCGGCCCCAGACAGTCTGGATGTAGCGCGGCGAGGCGGGATCGATTTCAAGTACCTGCCGCAGCCGGGAAATCAGGATATCGACGCTGCGCGACAGGGAGATGCGGCGCCGTCCTGAGGCGAGGCTGATCAGCTCGTCACGGTTCAGCACGCGGCGGGCATGGGTTACGAGCACCTCCAGCAGCTGATATTCGCCGGTGGTGATCTTGATGATCTCGCCGTGGCGGCGCAGCGTGCGCGCCCACAGGTCGAGTTCGAAATCACCGAAGCGCACGCGACGCGACTCACCTTCGTGGTGCGCTTGGCTGCTGCGCGCGCTGCGCCGCAATATCGACACGATGCGTGCCACCAGTTCGCGCAGATTGCAGGGTTTTGCGAGGTAATCGTCGGCACCGACCTCGAGGCCGATAATGCGGTCCACATCGTCGCCGCGCGCCGACAGAATCAGGATCGGAAGATCCGGAAATTGCTCGCGCAGGCGACGGCACAAGGCGATCCCATACTCGTCCGGCAGCATCAGATCGAGCACCACCAGGTCGAACCGGTCTCGGGACAGGCAGCGCTCGGCGGCCGCCGCCGATTCGGCCTGCTCGCAACTCAGGCCATGTCGATCCAGATACTCCGCCACCATCTGGCGTAGGCGTGCATCGTCGTCCACCAGCAGGATGCGTCCCCGGTTCATGACCGATTCCCCCATATTGTATTGACCCTTGTCGCAACGAAGAAAGTGAGATTGCGTGGACACCGGTACCCAGCGATTCGTTCGGATTGGAAACACATTGATACGCATTCCGACAGAGCGGAGACGATCGCACGGGGTGATCGCGGCTAGGGTTCGCATCAAATCCCCGAACCCTGTGACGAATGCGCTTTCCGATTGTGATGCCCAAGGCCGCAACGCTGTGTGCCACCGTTTTGCTGTGCGCCTGCAATGCCGACGTGACCACCGATCTGACGATCAGTCCGGCCGAGGGCCTCGGCGCCGAGACGCTGAAACTGTCCGTGTCCGAGGTGAGATTGCTGACCGACGAGGACGAGACGCTCGACGGCGACGGGAGTGGCAGCAGCATCGACCTCATGGCGTACGTCGACGGTGGTCTCTATCAGGCCTCGCAGTTCAGCGTGGACCTCGATGCCTCGGTGATCGGCGTGCTCGTGCAGTTTGACGACGATGCCACACTGAGCCTGGCGGACGGCGGCGAATACACGCTGGCGGTGGAGGAGGCGGACGACTATGCCGATGTTGATCTTGAGGTCGACTCCGAATCCTCATCCGAGCTGATCGTGACGCTGGAGCTGCCGTTCTCGTTGATCGCGGAGGGCGGCGACTACACACTGCACCCTGTGTTGCGTGCGGTGTCCAGCGACGATGCGGCCTCGCTCAGCGGCGAGATGAGCAGCGCCTATCTTCATGGAGAGTCCTGCAGTGCCAGCGAGGTCGCCGATGGCCAAGTCGCGGCCTATCTGTTTCAGGGCTCCGGAAAAACGCCTTCGGACTACTACCGAAACGGCACCGTGGCGTCGTCCGTTCAGCCCTATGCCTCGGCGCCGGTCAGCGCCCTGGCGGACGGGACCGGCTACACATTCACGTTCCGCTTTCTTCCCGGCGGCAACTATACGGTGGCGGTGACCTGCGAGGCTGACGACGAGGACCCGGCTTCGCTCGATGGACTGGACTTTATCGACAGTCTCAGCGCAACGCTGGCTGATGGCGACGACCTCAGCCTCGATTTTCCGGACTGAGGCCGGTCAGCAAGTCATGGTCAGCATGCGCTTGGACTTCGGATCGACGTAGCGGATCGTGGTCTTCTTGAAGATCAGGTCGACGAACAGATTGCAGATGAATTCGCCCTTGCGCCATTCGATGCAGACGCTGGATTCGTTCGAGTACTGCAGGTGGAAGGTGCCGTCGAAGGCCGGGTAAGTGGTGCGGAACTCCATCAGCTTGAGCAGGCGGCGTACCACGGTCTTTTTCATCGCGGCGTCGATGTCCTCGCGCGCGTACCACTGGCGATTGATGTCACGCAGTTCGCCGGTGCTCTCCATCAGCTCGATGTCGTTGGTGCCGCCGAGCAGGCCCACGTAGTAGACCTGCGGCACGCCCGGCGCGAAGAACTGGATGGCGCGGGCGGCGATGTAGGCATCGTCGTTCTGTTTGAGCGCGTCATAGTAGGTGCAGGTGAGCTGGTAGATCGCACCCACGCTGTGCACGTTGGCGGCGGAGCGGCGCAGGATCGGGTCCGCGCTGCGGGCCGACACGTTGTCGATGACGTGCTGGATCTTGTCATGCGGCAGCACGCCTTCCACGTCCGGAATGCAGATGCCGTCATGCGTATCGAGCACCGTGATCTGGTTGCGTGGGCACATGCGCAGCCATTGCTTGAGGTAGCGGCTGTCGCCGTCGAGCAGCGAGTACAGCAGCAGCGGCGGCAGCGCGAAGCCGTAAGGCCGCATGTGATGCAGCGAGATCGCGTACTGGTAGCTGGGGTGGTCGTGGACCTCGGGCAAGGTCTCGGCGCCGTACTTGGCGGCCACGCCGTTGATCCAGGAACAGATTTCATAGACGTCCGGCTCGACCAGGAAGCAGCTCGTTCCGAGCTTCTTGGTGGTGTAGCCGAAGGCGTCGAGCCGGAACAGCTTGACTCCGCGCGCCGTCAGAAAGCTGATGTAGTTCTCCATCAGATCGTAGGTCAGCTCGGAATCGTAGTTGAGGTCGATCTGCTTCTCGGTGAAGGTGCACCAGACGCGACCCTCGGTGCCGTCCGCGAAAGTGACTTCCCGAAACGGCTCCTTCTCCTTGCGGATGTGGATCTTGGCCAGATCGTCGGGCCGGATTTCGCCGAGTTGGTCCACGTGCACGAACAGGTCCGCGTATTCGGACTTGTAGCCGTTGGCGAGGAAATCCTTGAACTCGACCGATTCGTCGGAGATGTGATTGAGCGTGAGATCCAGGCACAGATCGTATTTGGACGAAATGCGTTCGACGTCTTCCCAGCTGCCGTAAACCGGGTCGACTTCCTTGTGCGTCAGCGGCGAAAAGCCGCCGTCCGCGTTCGAAGGATAGAGCGGCAGGATATGCACGCCGCCGATGGCCTTGGAAAAATGAGCTTCGATGATCTCGTACAGATCCTTGAGATCCTTGCCCATGCGGTTGGGGTAGCAGATCAGCTGAACCGCGTTGCGTAGCGCCATCGGAGATATTGTTCGGGCAGGCCAGCTGCGACCGTAAACGCTTAGGGCGGGCGCCTGCAAGCCGTGAACCGGCGGGTCGGAGTCGGGTCGCCGTCCGGCGATCAGGGCAGGGGCGCTTCCAAGGGAGCGGGGCATTCGAACTGCGGCGGCGTTCCGCCGAGTATTCCGGCCAGCACGTTGGCATTGCGCAGGCTGTCGGCGTCTGTCGCCAGAATGCCCTCGACGGCCGAACGATAGGCCAGCGCCATGTCGCCCAGCGCGGGCTTGTAGATCTGATCCTGATCGTCCGCCGCGGTGTGGAAATACGGATTGGTGCCGGAGATGCTGATCGTCGGTACATTGGCGGCGTAGGCCACGCTGGCCTCGCCGGGATTGAACAGCGACGGTGGCAGATTGAACAGGGGCTGCAGGCTGGCGCTGCCGAAGGCCTGATCGGTAATGGAGCGCAGTATCAGGTTCTCGGAATTGGACAGCGTTCGCGTCTGATGCATGCCATCGCGCGCCACGGGTTCCCCGCTGCCCTGATCGTAGCCTTGGTAGACGAGTCCCGAGCCCAGATGCACGTAGGCGACCAGGCGGTCCGTCGGCAGACAGGCGAAGAAGCGTCCCAAGCCGTAGCCGTAGACTTCATGGCCGCCGGTGGCGACGAAATAGATCGAATACGGCGGCGGCCCCTGTTCGCGGCTGAGCTGCGCGAAGTAGCGCGCCAGATAGACGAAAATCCCGGCGCCGGGCGCGCGCTCACCGGCAGCCAACAGCAGGCTGTTGAGCGGCGTTCCGATGACGACGATGTTGCTGCTGTCGGCGCCCGGTAGATAGGCCATGACATTGACGCCGGGTACCGGCACACCGCTGGCATCGGCGCTGTTGCGCGTCGGCCGGGTTTCATAGCGGGCATCGAGCACCAGTCGCGCAGGGTTGCCGACCATGTCACGCAATTGCTCGCCATCCTGCTTGCCGACGATCAGCACCGGAATGCCGGCCAGTTCATCCAGGCTCGACATCGTTTGCGCGATGATCTGGTTGGCGGGCCCCTCGGAAATCGCAACCACGCCGGCCGCACCCTGATCGCGCAGATGCAGGATGCTGTCGGTCACGGTTTCAACGCCGGCATTGAGAAAGGGGTCGAAATTGACGATGACGATCTTGCCGGCGTGGCGATCACCCAGTGCGAGTGCGCTGTAGCCGATCAGGTCGCCACCGACGCCGTCGGCGCCGGTCTGGCCGGTGTAGTACCAAGGGAACACCGCGGGGCTGAAGTTCCCGCTGGCGGTCTGCACCTCAAGCGAATAGGCATCCGGTTTGTACACCGGGAAATCCCAGATCTGACGCTGGTGGAAACGCAATTCCGGAATGGCCGCGAGCTCGTCTTCAGCCCAGTCGAACACTGCGCTGCCGAGCGCACTGCCGGAACGAGCGCCGCGCGAGCACTGCATGGCATCGTCGCCGTGACATTCGTCGAAGCGGTCGGAGTGTTTCACCACGTCCAGCCAGCGCAGCGCGGCCGACCAGGATTCGTCGCCGGCGCTGCCGACCGTGATCGGCGGCACTACCGTATCGCCGCCGTCTACTGCGCCGGTTCCGTCGCCATTTCCGTCGTTCCCGCCATTGCCGCCGCCGCCATCGTCGGAGCCGCCACCACCGCCGCAACCGGCCAGGGCGAGCAGCACGATCAAGAGGCATCCATAGCGGGTCGATTTCACATGCAGCATGCGCCACCCAAAGCGATGATTCGCTCGTTCCGGTCGACAAAGCCTATCGGCGCTTCGCGACGGTGTCGTGACCGAAGCCGACACGCCCGCCACAGGGCGCCGGACTACGAAGACTATGGACGCAGATAAACCGGCCCCTCTGCGCGATAGCCCAGCTCGCGCCCGCGCTGGTCCTTGATTTCCGGTCCGACGACCACCGTGTAGCGGCCGGCGGCTGGCGTTTCGAACACCAGCATGCGTGGATTGCTCGCGGCCGGCTCCCATTCGCCGCTGACCGGCTTGCCACTGTCGTCGAGCACCTTGAGTGCGCCGGCACTGGTCGGGTCTACGGCCTGCGAGAAGTTGAGCGCGATCGCCGATCGCTGGGCGAGCTGTCCGGCGTAGATCAGGCCGAAACTGCCGGCACGCGGCTGCGCCGGCCACCACTGGTAAACCAGGCGGGCGTCGGGCGGGCCTGCGCGTTCCACCGCCGTGTTCGAGGCTTTGGGCGCGGCCTGGGTCCGGGTAGCGGAGCGGGGGGGCGGCGTCGGGCTCATCGGCTCATCGCTGGCGTCCGGGCCCGGTTCCGGTCGGGCCTCCGGCGTCGGTGCCGGCATTGGCTTGCTGCCGTAGCTCGGCTCCGGATCGGCGGCCATGTGCTCGCTCCGCTCGGCGTCGCCGCCCGATTCCGCTTCGAGCGTGTCCTCCACTTCTGCGGGATCGTCTACCGTGTCGGCGGCACCCCCGTGGGTTTCGGTCGCCGCCGCGTCGGATGATGTCGCCGTGCCCACCATCGCCGTCTGGCCGCCACTGGTCGGTACCGGCATCGAGTCGCTGTCGTCCAGCGCCACATCCATTGGGTCCACGGAGCCCGAGAACACGGACTCCGGGTCGAGGCGCCCGCTGTCGGCGGAATCGGCCTTGTCGTTCGATGCCAGCAGGTCGAAGGCGAAGTAAGTCGCGGCCGCGATGACGACGACGACGACCAAGGTGCCGAGTGGATGTGGATTTTTGCCCAAGCCTGTGCCCTCCTGCGACCGGCTGTGCCGGACTGCTGCCCGATACCGGCTTCTCCCTGTTTGAAATGCATTCGTTCAGATGCGATACGCAGACGTCCACGACATGTGATGTGTTTCGTCCCCGATCCACCGCCCTGAGCGCGTGCCCTGATCTACGGTCCGGGCCGACTGCCGGCACGACCCGTTTGCTTCCCGACGAAACTCTTTGCGCGCAGCGCTTCTGCGCGAGAGTCTAGTCACAAGCCCGTGGCCGCCGTCAATCGAAAAACCTTGCCTTTCGCCGATGCCGCTGTCCGCCACTGCGCGACACTGCGATAATAGCGCGCCACTTTTCCGGGACCACAATCATGGTCGATCGTTATCTGGAGTTTTCGCATACGTCCTTCGGACGAGCCTTGTCATCGATGATGGGGCTGCCGCAGCCGCCTCGATTACGACGTGACACCAGCGGCTGGAGTGATCAGCCCTTGGTCAGCCGCGCCGTGTCGGTCGGTGCCACCCATGGCGCCGACTTGCTGCCGGTACTGCTGCGCTGCCTGCACGACAGCGGCGCCACGGTGCGGGTTCGCGCCGATGTCGGCGGCATCGAGACCTTGAAGAAGGCCGCTAATGAAGCCAGTGTCGCACTGACCAACCAGCCGGCCCCCGGCGAGGGCGAGAAGAGTGCGGCGCTGGTATTCGACGCCAGCGGCGCGCGACTGCCCAGCGATCTGCGCGTGCTGTTCGACTTCGTGCAGCCGTTGGTGTCCCAGCTCGCGTCCGGTGGGCGCGTGGTCGTGATCGGACGCCTGCCGGCCCACGTCGAGAACGCCGATGCAGCGGCCACCGCGGCGGCGCTGCGCGGCTTCGTGCGTTCGCTGGGCAAGGAGATCGGTCGCAAGGGTTCGACGGTGAACCTACTCGAGGTCGACCCGGCGGCCGATGCCGCGCTGCCGGGCGCGCTGCGTTTCCTGCTGTCGGACCATTCCTCGTATATCAGCGGTCAGTGCCTGCAGCTCGATGCCAAGGGCGATATGCCGGCGGTCTGGACAGCCTCCTTGACCGGCAAAGTCGCCGTAGTGACGGGCGCCGCGCGTGGCATTGGTGCCGCGATCTCGGAGGTCCTCGCGCGTGAAGGCGCACAGGTCATCGGCATCGACCGTCCGCAGGAAGAGCAGAGCCTGGCGGAAACCATGGGCGCCATCGGTGGCCAGACCCTGGCTGCGGACATTACCGACGCCGCCGCGCCGGAGCTGATCGCCAGCGAGTTGATGAGCCGCTTCGGCGGTGCCGACATCATCGTCCACAACGCCGGTATCACCCGCGACAAGACGCTGCGCAACATGCCGCCGCATTGGTGGGATCAGGTCCTGGACGTGAACTTCGGCGCGATCATCCGTCTCAACGAAAAGCTCCTGAACGGTGTGCTGCGTGACGCCGGGCGCATGGTCTGCATTTCCTCCATTGGCGGGATCGGCGGCAATGCCGGCCAGACCAACTACGGTGCAACCAAGGCCGGCCTGATCGGTTACGTCGCTGCGCTGGCGCCGAAATTCGCCGAGCATGGCGGTGCGATCAATGCGATCGCGCCCGGGTTCATCGAAACCCAGATGACCGCAGCCATGCCGATGATTCCGCGTGAGGTGGGGCGCCGCCTGTGTTCGCTGGGACAGGGCGGCAAGCCGCTCGATATTGCCGAAGCGGTCGCCTTCATGGCTTCGCCGTACGCCGGTGGTGTCAACGGCAAGGTATTGCGCGTCTGCGGCCAGAACTGGTTCGGTCAGTGATCCCGACCATCGCAAAGCCGGCGGTGGCCCGAAAAGGGCCACCGCGTCGCGTCGCCCAGGCCAAGCTGCCGACGCCGTTCGCGGTGTTCGACATGGCGGTCTATCTGACCGAGGATGGCAAAGAGCATCTCGCGATCTCGATCGGCGATCTCGGCGGATTGCCCCCGTTGGTGCGCATCCATTCCGAATGCCTGACCGGTGACGCGCTGTTCTCCCTGCGCTGCGACTGCGGTTTCCAGCTTGAGCACTCGCTGCAGCGAATCGCGACCGAGGGTCGCGGCCTGGTGTTGTATCTGCGGCAGGAAGGGCGCGGTATCGGCCTGGCCAACAAGATTCGCGCCTATGCGCTGCAGGACCGGGGCCATGACACCGTCGAAGCCAATGAAACCCTCGGCTTTCCGGCGGATGCTCGCGACTATTCGCTGGCGCTGGACATGCTGTTCGATCTCGATCTGCGCCGCGTGCGGCTGATGACCAACAACCCGCGCAAGGTCGACGCGCTGCAAAGCGGCGGTGTCGAGGTCGTCGAGCGCGTGCCAATCGTCTGCGGACGCAACCCGCACAACGAAACCTATCTGACGACCAAGGCCGACAAGCTCGGCCATATTTTGAATCCGTTGCCGGCCGCATCAAGACCGAATTCAGCCGCCCCCCCCGATTCACCCGACGCGGGCGACTCTTGAGCGATTTCTACGCGCTGCTACGCCCGCTGTTGTTCGCACTCGACGCCGAACGTTCGCACGAACTGAGCCTGGCGGCGATGAAACACCTGCCGCGACTGGCCACGCTGCCGTTCCGCGGGGGCGTGAAGGACGATCCCTTCGACTGCCTCGGCCTGCGCTTCGCGAACCGCGTCGGCCTGGCGGCGGGCCTGGACAAGAACGGCGAGGCGATCGAAGCGTATGGCCGCCTCGGCTTCGGCTTCGTCGAGGTCGGCACCGTCACGCCACGGCCGCAGCCCGGCAATCCGCGGCCGCGCCTGTTTCGTGCGCCGGCGCAGCAGGCGCTGATCAATCGCATGGGGTTCAACAACCAGGGCGTCGCCGCCTTGGCGCAGCGTGTGCGGGGGGTACGCGAACGCGCCGCCTACCGTGGTGTCATCGGCATCAATATCGGCAAGAACTTCGATACGCCGATCGAGCAGGCCTTGGGCGACTACCGCGTCGGCCTGGAAACGGTTTACGACTGCGCCGACTACGTGACCATCAATATTTCCTCGCCGAATACCCGTAACCTGCGTGATCTGCAGGAACGCGGCAAGCTCGATGCCTTGCTTGGCGGCCTGAGCGAGGTGCGCGTGCGGTTGGCCGATGCGACTGGCCGGCGTGTGCCGCTGCTGCTCAAGATCGCGCCGGATGTGGATGTCGCAGGGCTCACGGACATCGCCGATTCCGCCCAGGCCTGCGGTATGGACGGCCTGATTGCCACCAACACCACGATTGCCCGGCCCGGTCTGGACGGGGAGCCGCTGGCGAAGGAAGCCGGCGGTCTGTCCGGCGCACCGCTCAAGCCCCTGGCTGATGAAACATTGCGTGCCTTGCGCGCGCGGCTGGACGCCTCGTTTCCGATCATTGGGGTCGGCGGCGTCCTCGCCGGCCGCGACGCCACGGACAAAATCCTGGCGGGTGCGGACATGGTCCAGATTTACTCAGGACTGATATACCGCGGACCGGGACTTGTTTCCGAGTGTATCGCTGCGGTTGCCGCAGCACGGTCCGTCCGTTAGATTGCCACGTTGCCGCAATGCAACACATAAGATAATGCCGGATGGCAGCTCAAAGATTGCCAAATATTTCAGGAAGGGAACCATGCGCAACATAATTTGGGGTGGCGCGCTGCTCGCCACGGCTTGGGTTGGTCAGGCCAGCGCCGTGAACACGGACGACAGCGATTCGATCTACCTGGGTGCCGGCGGCACCTATGTGATTACCGACAGCAGCCGTCCGAACGACGACGGCAAGGGCTTCCAGTTGACGGTCGGTGTACCGATCGGCTGGCAGAGCTGGGCCATGGAACTGTCGTACTTCGACAATTCCATGGACGACCGTGACGTGGACGGCAAGAAGGACTATCAGACCGGCCTGCTGATCGACCTGGTCAAGGATTTCGGTTTCTGGGGCTGGGAGAACGGTCTGCGTCTCAAACCGTACGTCCTCGGCGGCCTGTCGGTGCTGCAGGAAGACGTATTGTCCGACAAGCACACCCATGCCGGCATCAGTCTCGGTGGCGGTGCGCTGTTTCCCTTGCCGTGGTATGGCCTCGGCATCCGTACCGAAGCGCGCGCGCTCGGCCAGTCGAATGACGAATCCGCGCCGGGTCATGACTTCCTGACGGATTACCGCTTCCTCGTGGGCCTGCAGCTGCCGCTGCCGGGCGGTTCCAGGAGCGAACCGGCGATGGAGGACGTGCCGGAACCGCTGGATTGTGAGGTGGCCGTCGTAGACGCCGAAACCGGTCGTAGCGACTGCGCCGTCGATTCCGATGGTGACGGCGTGTACGACCCGGATGACAACTGCCCCGGCACGCCCGCCGGCACGGTGGTCGACGCATTCGGTTGCGCCGTCCCGCCGGTCATGGATCAGAGCGATGCCGATGAAGATGGCGTGTTCGATGCCGACGATGTCTGCCCGGACACCATGGTGCCGGCCGAGGTCGACGACCGCGGTTGCGCGGTGCCGCAGCCGATCGTGTTGCCGGACTTCACGTTCGAATTCGACTCCGACCGTCTTTCAACCATGGGTACGAGCTATCTCGACCGCATGGCGGCGATGATGAACGGTCAGAGCGACATGACCGTCGAGATCATCGGTCACACCGATTCGCTGGGCACCGATGCGTACAACCTGCAGTTGTCGACGCAACGTGCCGAGTCCGCCAAAGCCTATCTGGTTTCGAAAGGAATCTCGGGTGAGCGCCTGAAGACGACCGGCCGCGGCGAAAATCAGCCGGTCGCGACCAACGAGACCGAGGAAGGCCGCAGCGACAACCGCCGCGTGGCGTTCTGGCTCTACGTGGAATAAGCGCAGCGCCAAAGCCTGGGCGGGGGTGTCCACCGTCCGGACGGCTTGCAAGGACCGCAGGCGCCGATCAGGCGGCTGCGGTCCTTGTCATTTGATCGCCACCAAAATGAAATAGAGTCTCGCGATTTTCTGCGGGGTTGGGGATGATACGAATGCTTGGTTTTCGAATGCTGGCGCTGCTCATGGTGTTGGCCGTGAGTGCTTGCGGGCGCAGCGCGGATGTGGGTGGTGATGGCGCTAGTGGAAGCGATGGCAAGGTCCGTTTCATCGCGCTCGGCGACACAGGGTCCGGCGTCGACGGACCGCAGTCCCAGGTCGCTTCGCTGATGCGGCAGGTATGCGAAATGCGCGGCTGCGATTTCGCCATGATCGCGGGCGACAACATCTACGAGCGCGGCGCCAGCGATGTCGACGATCCCCTGTTCGACACGGCTTTCGAACAACCCTATGCAGCCTTCGACTTTCCGTTCCTGATGACGCTGGGCAACCACGACAACACCGGAGCGACGATTGCTGGCGACGGTTCAGACAATTCCACCGGCGATGTCGAAGTCGCCTATCACTACGCCGAGCACGGCAGCGGCAAATGGTATCTGCCGAGCCGCTACTACAGTCTGAGCTGGCCGGTGGGCAGCAATGATCCGGTGGTTGAACTGTTCTCCCTGGATTCGAGCCCGATCACGCACTTCGTGGACGATGTCGATTCGCAGTGGCGCGGCGGCGCCCTGGACCAGTACATCGCCGATCAGACCGTGTTCATGCAGGACGCGCTGGCTGCCAGCAAAGCCCGCTGGAAGTTCGCGCTGGCGCATCATCCGTATATTTCCAATGGGCAGCACGGCAATGCTGGCGACTATGAGCGCGGCGCTCTGCCGGACACCTGCGCGATTCCGCTGATCATCAGCCAGAGTTGTCGCGGCGAGGACTACCAGGCCTTCCTCGAAAACACGATCTGCGATCAGGTCGATGTGTTCTTCAACGGGCACGATCACGAGCTGTACTGGCTCAAGCCGACCGCGGCCTGCGGCAAGACCCAGCACATCCTGTCCGGTGCCGGTGGCAAGGAACGTGAAATCCTCGAGCCGGGTCGAAATCCCGGCTACTTCGAGCTTGGTGAGCACTACGGCTTCTTCTGGGTTGAACTCGATGGTGACCACTTCACCGGCGCGGTTTACGCCCTGGACCTGGACGGCAATTCGGTGGAGATCGATGCCGATGGCAATCCGGCGCCGGCCTTCGAGATGAGCTTCGAGCGCGGCCAGCCGCCGGCATGATCCTGCGGCCGGGGCGCTGCGCGGTGTTGTTCAGTCTTGCGCTGCTGGGAGCCTGTGGCGGCAAACCCATGCCGACGGCTGCGACGCCGGTACTCGATCTGCGCTTGCAGGTTCCGGTGAACTGGGACATTCAGGATGGTGCCGGCAAGAGTCTGTGGATGGCGCGTCCGCGTGATGAAGCCGGTGCATGGATCGAGGGTGCGTACTTCAGCGTCAGTGAGGATCTCAGCCGGCAGTTCAGCGACGGGGCCGGTTCAAAACCGACCCTGCAGGGCTATCTGCGCTTCAAGGAAGCGCAGGCGCGACAGCACAGCCTGGACTACGAAGCCGGCGTGCCCGTGCAGATCATGCTGGACGGCATGCCCGCGCTGCGCTTCGAGCGGCGCTACCGCCTGCACAGCGGCGCCCATCGCGCCTTGGTGACACTGACGGTGCGTGATTCGAAGGGCTACAGCCTGATCGGCGCGACCGCGCCGGAGGCCTTCGAGGATCTGCGGGAGCCCTTCGAACGACTGGCGGACAGCGCGGTCTGGCGCTGAGCAGGCTGCCAGTGTGGCGTCCCGCAGGTCAGTGCAATCAATCGCGAAGGGAGGGTGCTGCGAGACAAGGCGCGAGGAGGAGGCATAGCCCTAGCTATGGTGACGACGAGCAACGCCGTATCGCAGCGCCAGACCGAGCGAGAATGGATGCTGATCGCTGGGACACCACACTAGCGGCGACTCGTGTCCAGGGTGCGTCCCGGCAGAATCGCCCGCGCGCCCCGAGTTTCGGATACTGCGCTGCGGTCGACCAGCAGAAATGAACGCCAGCTTTCGTCGACCGCCTGGTACTGCTGATTGTCGTACATGATCGTGCCGGCACGCCCATTCCAGTCCGGCGCGTAGAGGTAGTAACGCCCCTCGATCGGGCGTGTGCTGACGTCCAGCCCATAGTTCTGCGGCCGCGACGTGAAATACAGGTAGCCCCCGCGCTCGAAACTCACCGCCATCCAGTCGAGGCCGCTGGCCAGGACGATGCCCGGCGTGCCGCTGGTGACGACGATTTCCTCGATCTCCTGCCTGGAGCGGTCGAACAGTCGTCCGTCCGCGACACCACGACGGCCGTCACCGCGGATCCGCACCAAGTGAATATCGTCGGAGACGAAATACTGCAAACGCCGCCGGCTGCTGGCGTCCAGATCGTAGTCCTGCACCACGCCTTCGGTAAACGGCAGGTGCTCGTAGAACTCCTGTCCCGCACATGCGGCGAGCAACACCGGCGCCAGAAGCACGGCGCCAAGCAGGTGGACTATCCCTTTCATCCAGCAATTCTTCGTTGTAGTTGGCTTATAGTAGCGAGCGTATGTCATTTTCGCCCATGACAACCGTCCATCCACGCCGTGCCCATCAAATTGTCCGAGATTCGCACCAACGCGCCTGAACCCGAGTCGACCTCACCCTGCGTTTCGATATGCAGGCTCGACAGCGCCGGAATCTGCGTCGGGTGCGGCCGTACCATGCCGGAAATTCAGGCATGGCCGACGGCCCATCACGTGGCGCGCGAGCAGATTCGCCGCGCCGCGCAATACCGGCTGTCTATAATCGAATCCGACACTGCCACTAAGGCCTCCACTTCGCGATGAACCGAACTCTTGCGGCATTGGTGATGCTTGCCTATTTCGTCCTGGCCGTGGCCACCCTGTTGTGGTGGGCACCTCATTTCTTCATCGCCAATGTGGATACGCCGCTGCAGTGGTCCTATCGCTACTGGGCGGCCAGCGGCATCCCGTTCGGACTGCTGCTCAGTGTCTCGGCAGCGCGTCAGTCACTGGCCGGCCGCTTTCTGCTGATTCTGCTGTGGCAGGTGCTGGCCTGTGCGCTGCTGTTGTGGTGCACGATCTACTCCTTCGATTTCACGCCGCAGTCACATCCGTTCGCGGTTTGCCATATCTGGCTGACCGGCGCTTTCGTGCTGTGGAACTTGTGGGGCTACCGCAAGCAGGTACAGCAGATTGAACGCTACCGCGGGGCCCTGGCGTGAGTTCAGGGCTGGACGCCGAGTTCGCCTTTCGACAATCGCTTCAAGTCCGCTGGGGTGACATGGATGCCCTCGGGCATGTCAATAACGCCCGTTTCTTCACCTATGACGAAACGCTGCGGCTAGATTATTTCGCCCAGCTGACACAGACGGGTGGACGGCTTGGCCAGGATTTCGGCCTGATCCTGGCGCGCATCGAGTGTGACTTCAAGGCGCAGCTGCATGCACCGGCCACGCTCGAAATCGGCTATCGAATCCGCAAGATCGGTCGGACCAGTTTTCGTACCGAATCCAGGATGGTTCATGGCGATACGTTGATCGCCGTGGTCCAGGCCGCGCTGGTCTGGTTCGACTACGCCGAGAACCGTGCGATACCGGTTCCCGGCCCGATCCGTGAGCGAATCATGGCGTTCGAACGCATCGCACCGGAAAACTGAGCCGGCGGCGTTTCAGAGGTGCAGGCGCCTGAGTGCGGACGCCGGTGGCGCCACTTCCCACCATTGGTCGAACAGCCGCTGCCTGGGCCTGACCTCGGCCGGGCGGGCCTCGTCGACCCCACCACGTGCCGGCGGTGGCGCGGTTTGCAGCCAGCGCCTCTGGTCAAGGATCATCCATTCCTCATGCGCCACCGCCAGTTCCGGCGAGGCGGTGCGGATTTCCACACGGCTGCTCATGGAGCGAATGAAGTCGATGCCTTGCCCCGCTTGCGGCAAGACGCGCATCGGTTCGATCAGCAACAGGCGTACTCGGACGCGGTGATGCCGCAGCAGGAACGCGCGCAAGCGCGCATGGAACTCGCGGTGTCCGTACAGTCGCGGCTCCAGTGCCAGACTGAGCCAGTCCAGCTGGCGCTGTGCGGTCTGCAAGGCCTCGCAAGCGCGCTCGGTGAAAGCCGTGCTGCTATCGAGCGAGGCGCCGCCGCTCATTACGCCTCGTTGGCCTGGTTGATCGCGTTGCCGACGTAACTCGCCGGCGTCATTTCGAGCAGGCGCTGCTTGTCAGCTTCCGGCAAGGCGAGTCCGCTGATGAACTCGCGCATGGCGACGCGATCCACACGTTTGCCGCGTGTCAGACGCTTGAGCTGTTCGTAGGGCTCGGGCAGGCCGTGGCGCCGCATCACGGTCTGGATCGCTTCGCCCAGCACCTCCCAGTTCTCGTCGAGATCGCGGCCCAGCCGCAAGGCATCGGCTTCGAGCTTGGAGATGCCCTTTTCGGCAGATTGGTAGGCAAGGCTGCTGTGGGCGATACCGACGCCGATATTGCGCAGGGCCGTTGAATCCGAGAGGTCGCGCTGCCAACGCGAGATCGGCAGTTTCTCGGCCAGGTGATAGAGCAGGGCATTGGCGATACCGAGATTGCCTTCGGCGTTCTCGAAGTCGATCGGGTTGACCTTGTGCGGCATGGTCGAGCTGCCGACTTCGCCCTGGACGGTGCGTTGGCGGAAGTAGCCGACCGAAATGTAGCTCCACACGTCGCGACAGAAATCCAGCAGGATCGTGTTGAAGCGCGCGACCGCATGGAAATACTCGGCGATGAAGTCGTGTGGTTCGATTTGCGTCGTCGCCGGACTCTGATCGATGCCGAGGCCGTTCAGGAAGGCGGCCGAAAACGCCGGCCAGTCGATGTCCGGATAGGCCGCCATGTGCGCATTCCAGTTGCCGATGGCGCCGTTGATCTTGCCGAGGATCTCGACCTGCGCGAACTGTTTGCGCTGACGCTTGAGACGCTGCACGAACACCGCCATTTCCTTGCCCAGCGTCGAAGGGGATGCCGGCTGGCCGTGCGTGCGCGACAGCAGAGGTTGATCGGCGTAGCGATGTGCGAGGTCGCTGATCAGCTGGCTCAGATGATCCCAGGCCGGCAGCAGCACTTGGTCGCGGCAATCGCGCAACATCATTGCATAGGCCAGGTTGTTGATGTCCTCGGAGGTGCAGGCGAAATGGATGAACTCCTTCACCGCGCCGAGCTCCCCGTGATTGCCGATCTTCTCCTTGAGGTAGTACTCGACCGCCTTGACGTCGTGATTGGTGGTCTGCTCGATCGACTTGACCCGCTGGGCCTCGCTGATGTCGAACTGGGCGGCGATTTCCTCAAGGCGGTCACGTGCCGAGGCGCTGAGCTGGGGAACTTCCGGAATCGCAGCTTCCGCCGAAAGCGCCTCTAGCCAGCGGATTTCCACCAGTACGCGGTAACGGATCAGCCCGTACTCCGAAAAGATCTCGCGCAGCTTGAAGGTCTTGTCCGCATAGCGGCCGTCGATCGGGGAAATAGCGGAAAGCGAGGTCAGATTCATCCGTGGCGTCGTCTGTGGTCGGGGCCGCGGCTCAGTAATCCGCAAGGGCCGGTCCGATATGATTGGCCGCGCATTTTACTCGGGCTGGTCAACAATTACCCGATTGCGGGAGCAGGGCCTGTTTCCAGGCGCCTTGCGAGGCGCGCGGCAATCGTGACGATCGCCCCTACCGGAGAATCGAGGCATGAAGGACAGGAAATTCAGGACCGAACGGGACAGCATGGGCGAGTTGCAGGTTCCGCGCAAAGCGCTGTGGGGCGCGCAGACACAGCGCGCCGTCGAGAACTTCCCGGTGTCCGGTCTGCGCATGCCGCGCGCCTTCATCCGCGCGCTGGCATTGGTCAAGCTGACGGCCGCCGAGGTCAATCAAGCCCTGGGCTATATCGAAGCCGACATGGCGGCCGCGATCATCGAGGCCGCCAGCGAGGTCGCCGACGGTCGGCACGACGAGCATTTTCCCGTGGATGTTTTCCAGACCGGCTCCGGCACCTCCAGCAACATGAACGCCAACGAGGTGATCGCGCATCTGGCGAGCGGCAAGCTCGGCCGGACGGTGCACCCCAATGATCACGTCAACTATGGCCAGTCGTCGAACGACGTGATTCCGACGGCCTTGCACGTGGCGGCGAGCTTGCGCGTGGAAGAGCATCTGCTGCCGGCGCTGGCGCATCTGGTCAAGACCATCGAGCGCAAGGCCAAATCGCTATCGGGGCAGACCAAGACCGGACGCACGCATTTGATGGACGCAATGCCGGTGCGATTCGATCAGGAGCTGTCCGGCTGGGCCCAGCAGATCCGCAACGGCATCGCCCGCGTCGAATCCGCGCTACCCAGGCTCAAGGCCCTGGCACAGGGCGGTACGGCCGTGGGGACCGGCATCAACGCGGACCCGAAGTTCGGGAGGCGCTTTGCCTCGGCATTATCGAAGCGCAGCAAGATCCGGTTCACCGCGAGCCCCAATTATTTCGAATCGCTGTCGAGTCTGGACGCCGCCGTCGAGATGTCCGGCCAGACCAAGGTGGTGGCAGTGTCCCTGATGAAGATCGCCAACGACCTGCGCTGGATGAACTCCGGTCCGCTGGCCGGGCTCGGCGAGATCGAACTGCCGGCGCTGCAGCCGGGCTCCTCGATCATGCCCGGCAAGGTCAATCCGGTGATTCCGGAGTCGGTCTGCCAGGTGGCCGCTCAGGTGATCGGGCACGACGCCACGATTACCATCGCCGCGCAGGCCGGCAACTTCCAGCTCAACGTGATGCAGCCGGTGGTCGCGCTCAACCTGCTGCAATCGATCGAATGGTTGGGCAACGTCACGCACCTGCTGGCCGACCGCGCGATCAAGGGCTTCGCGGTGCGCAAGCAGGGCATCGAAGACGTGCTCTCACGCAACCCGGTGCTGATCACCGCCGCCAATTCCGTGATCGGCTACGACAAGGGCGCCGCGATCGCCAAGCGCGCCTACAAGGAGGGCCGGCCGGTCATCGACGTGGCGCTGGAAATGACCGACCTCGACGAGACGCGGCTGCGGGAACTGCTCGATCCGGGGAAGCTGACGGAGGGTGGAATCGGCTGAGCGCGGGGGCCTTATGCTTGGCTCCCCAGGCCGGATTCGCCGTACACGCAGCGAATCACATCCGCCTGCTTCTGATTGTCGGCCCCCGCTTGCTCGATCGTCTGCAAGGCCGACAGGCCGCGCAAGCCGAGCTGAGTCGGCCGGCCATTGGCGACCATTTCGTAGCGTTCGCGGACGCGATAGACAAGAACGCTACTCAGAGCGCTCGACGTCATTGCCCGCAAAGCTTCGATCGCGTCGGCGGCTGCGGCATTCGACTCCCAGGATGCTTGCACGACGACGCTGTTCTGCTTGCCCTTCAGCGTATTGTCGACCCCTGAGGCGGTATTCCACTGGCTTGGATCACCGGACGCCAGGGCATGTACGCGCAGGGAATCGATTCCCTTCGACGCCAGAAAGGCCGGCGCCCACGACGCGGCAATCTCGGCTTCCACCGTCTCGGTGGCGCTCCCCGCCGGAGACTGCAGCAGCAAGACATAGCTCGCTTCGGGACGTTGCTGCGCCGGCCTGTCCGTTTCAAGCAGGGTGCGACCGGCTCCGGCGGCCAGGTTGTACAACAAGCTGCGCGAAAACACGTTCGGTTCATCGCGCAGAATCATCGGTGTGACCTCACCGGTGGCCAGCCCCTGCCGGTCCGCCTCGTTCAGATAGCGAACCTCCGCCAGGCCATCGACCTGCAATTCGCCATCCGCCGCTGCGGGAAAGCACGGTTCGAGGTGATTCTGTACATACGACCAGAAGCCTGGGATGCGCGCCGCGAGCACACCGTGCACGTCACGCCAGTAGGCCTTGAACAGCGCATCGCTCATTCCCTTGCGGCGCTCGAGCAGGGCCACCGTGACCACTTCCTGAGAGGGATTGTTCATTTCCGTACTCCGCCGTCGAGCGGGCGCGTTGCGCCCGCTACAGAATCAGAAGTTCACGCGCAATTCGACGCCATAGCTGCGCACCGGACCGCGATAGTTGACCGTGAAAGACCCGAGTAGCGGCACCACCTCCTGGTAGTACTGTTCGTCGGTCAGGTTGTTGCCGTACGCCGACAGTTCCCAGCGATCGCCGGCCTTGAGCGACAGGCGTGCATCGAGCAGATTCAGAGGATCACGCTTCGTACCCTCGGTGTTCGCAACATCCCACCAAATCGCGCCATAACGATTGAACTCGATGCGCGGCACCAGCTCGAGATCTCCGCGCAACACAAAGCTCTGCGTCGCCCCCACGGATATCGTGTACTTGTACGACCCCGGTGCGACGTTGCCGTCGAATGACGGGTTGCCCGCAAATTTCTTGACCTCGCCATCCGTGTAGCCGTATCCCCCGAACAGACGCAGGCCGGTGGGAAGTTGCGCATCGAAGTCGAATTCAAAGCCCTTGATCTGGACTTTGTCGATACTAATCGTGGTCTGCAGGCCCGCACTCGGATAGAACTCGAACTGTTGCGCACCTTCGATATCGGTCTTGAATACGGCCGCGTTGATTGACAGTCGCCGCTCGAACAACCTCGCCTTGGCACCCAGTTCATACGACGTCGATACCTCCTTGTCGTATCCGTCCTGCACGTAAACGGAGTCGGCGGGCAGACCCGCGTTCTCCGCGGCGGCAATCAAGGCCTGACGCGAGCCGATCGGGTTGAAGCCTCCGGACTTGAAGCCCTTGCCGTAACTCGCGTAGGTGCTGGCATTCTCGCCGACATCGTAAGACAGGCTGAGCTTGGGTTCGAACTGCTTGAAAGTCTGTGAGTCGTGACACTGGTCGATCGTCGCGCCGGTCAGCGCCACGCAATTGTTGTAGTTCAAGCCGGTGATCGGATTGACCTGGTCTGGTGCGGTTTCCCGGACCGAACGATCTTCCACGTCGTATCGACCCGCAGCGTTCAGATGCAGCGTATCGCTTATGTCGTATTGGACACTGGCAAATGGTGCATAACTCGTCGTTTTGTAGCGCGGGTGGCTGTAGGCCACGGTGGGCTGGTCCGAATCCGCGAAATCGACGTCATACCCCCTCGGTGCCTGGCCGATATTGTCCTGATTGATCTTGCTAGTCTGGTTGCGCAGGAAGCGCAAGGCGTAGAACCCAATCTGCCAGCGAAGCTCACGATCCGCCGGCGACGTCAGGCGAAACTCCTGCGAGTAGTTCGTGTCGCGATAGGAATACAGCTGCGTGGTATCGCCGGTTCCGGTATCCGAGACGTACGGTGGCGAGTCGCTGCCATACATCTGCTTGAGGTAGTTGAATGCGCTGATCGACGTGAACTGCGCGAAACCGAGGTCGTAGTCGACTTTCACAGGAATATCGGTGAATTCCTCGTCGTGATAGCTCTGGATATTGCTGACGAAGGGTATGTCGGTGTTGTTGGCGTCGAGTTCCGTGCCGGGAAATCCGCCAATGGGGAGTCCGACGATCTGGGCGTTGTAGGAAGTCGATGCGCCGATCTTCTTGTGCCCTCCGAGCTGAACATCGACCTTCAGCCTGTCATCGGGCTCGTAGATCAGACGCATGCGACCGCTATCCGTGCGCGAGGCTTCAACCTTTTGCCCGCTGGTCTCGCTGGTGAACGGACCGTCAGTATCCCGCAACGAACCCGCGACATTGAACTTCAGCGCGTTCGTGACGGGGCCGCCGGCCCCCAGCGAGATCCGCGTACTGTTGAAGCTGCCGCGTGAGGCGATCACATGACCCTCGAACTCGTCGCCCGGCTGCTTGGTCGTGATCACGATGGCGCCGGCTGCGGCATTCCTGCCGTACAAGGCACTTTGCGGTCCCTTGAGCACTTCGATCTGCTGCAGATCGAACAGATCGCTATTGAAAGGCTTGGTGCTCGACAGCGTGACGCCATCGATGACGATCGCCACATTGGGGGTCTATGTCGTTTCGAGTGGAAGGATGAGGTCCAAGCGGAGTCGGTTTGCCACCGTGAGGGCGTTTGCTCTCGCACAGCCGGCAAACGGCTTGTCACCGAGGCTTGCCGGCCAAAACTGCCTGTCCGACAAGCCTTTCCGTAGGATTGCTTCGCCGTCGGCGGGCATCAAGGTCGAGCCCTTCGGGCGGCCTGCGGCCGACCTTGACACCCGCCGACGGCTCAATCGCAGCAACAACTGCGCCTCATCCTCCCACTCGAAACGTCATGGAACCCACATTGGGATCGGAATTGCGAACGGAGGTCTGCCCGCGAATATTGATATAGGCTTCGCCGGCGTTGTCTTCAATGAACGTAACGTTCGGCGTGTCCGATAGAAAGTCGGCCGCCCGTGTGATACCGGCGGCTGCAATCGCGTCTTCGGTGAAGACACTGATCGCGATCGGTACCTGGGTCAGGCTTTCGTTACGTTTGGTTGCCGTAACGACGATCTCTTCAATCTCGTTTGCAGGCCTGGCGGATACGGCATCGCTTTGCTGTTGTTTAGCCTCTTGTGAGTACGTGGGGTTTGTGAAAATCGCTGTGCACAGCGCAGCCGCAGACACGAGACGACGGATCGGCCCTTTCGACATGGTTTCTCTCTCCTGCACCGCGGCGCTTGGGCCGCATTTGTTTGTTTTTTATGAGACGACTTTATTCGAGAGTCTTTATGCCGACTTCAGGGAACCGTGGAAATACCCGCGCGTGACAGCGACCGGCGCAACGGGACAATTCGGACACGCGGCGCAAAGGTGGTCGGTCGACACCATGCCGTTGGCCGACAGCGCAAATCGGCGTGCGTCGCGCTCCGATGAATGTGGTAGTAGCATTTGCGCGCTTTTATCCGACGACAGACACCTAGCCGAACATGACCACGATCCGCCAGGAAGATTTCATCGCGTCCATTGCCGACGCGTTTCAGTACATCAGCTACTACCATCCGCTCGACTACATTCAGGCGCTCGGCAGCGCCTATGAGCGCGAACAGAACCCGGCGGCAAAAGACGCCATCGCCCAGATTCTGACGAATTCACGCATGAGCGCCGAAGGCCGCCGGCCGATCTGCCAGGACACCGGCATCGCCACGGTGTTTCTGAAGGTGGGCATGAACCTGCGCTGGGACGCGACGCTGTCGGTCGACGAAATGGTCAACGAAGGCGTGCGCCGCGCCTACAACGACCCGGACAACAAGCTGCGCGCCTCGGTGCTGGCCGATCCGGCCGGTAAGCGCAGCAACACCAAGGACAACACGCCGGCGGTGATTCACTACGAGATCGTGCCTGGCGACGAGCTTGAAGTGATCTGCGCCGCCAAGGGCGGCGGTTCCGAGGCGAAGTCGAAGATGGTGATGCTCAATCCTTCGGATTCGATCGTCGACTGGGTGCTCAAGATGCTCCCGACCATGGGCGCCGGCTGGTGCCCGCCGGGAATCCTCGGCATCGGCATCGGCGGCACGCCGGAAAAGGCGATGCTGTTGGCCAAGGAATCGCTGATGGCGCCGGTGGATATCTCGGAGCTGATCGAGCGCGGTCCGGCAAACCGGGCCGAGGAACTGCGACTGGAACTCTATGAGAAGGTCAATGCCCTGGGCATTGGCGCGCAGGGCTTGGGTGGCCTGACCACGGTGGTCGACGTCAAGGTGCTGGATTACCCGACCCACGCCGCGAACCTGCCGGTGGCGATGATCCCGAACTGCGCGGCGACGCGCCACGTGCATTTCCATCTGGACGGTACCGGTCCGGCCGTACTGCCGACACCCAAGCTCGAAGACTGGCCGCAGGTGACCTGGGAAGCCGACACCGAGGTCGCCACCCGCGTCGATCTGAATACGCTGACGCCCGAGCAGGTCGCCAGCTGGACGCCGGGCCAGATCCTGTTGCTCAACGGCAAGATGCTGACCGGCCGCGATGCCGCGCACAAGCGCATTCAGGACATGCTGGCCAAGGGCGAGTCCTTGCCGGTGGATTTCCGCAATCGCGTGATCTACTACGTCGGCCCGGTCGATCCGGTACGCAATGAGGCTGTCGGTCCGGCCGGCCCGACCACGGCGACGCGCATGGACAAGTTCACCGAGATGATGCTGGCGCAGACCGGTCTGATCTCGATGGTCGGCAAGGCCGAGCGCGGCCCGGTCGCGATCGAGGCCATCCGCAAGCACAAGAGCGCCTACCTGATGGCGGTCGGCGGTGCGGCCTATCTGGTGTCCAAGGCAATCAAGTCGGCCACGGTGGTCGGCTTCGAGGACCTCGGCATGGAGGCGATCTACGAATTCGAGGTCGAGGACATGCCCGTCACCGTGGCGGTGGATTCCAGCGGCGAGTCGGTGCACCAGACCGGTCCGAAGAAATGGCAGGCGATGATCGGCAAGATCCCGGTCGTGGCGGCCTGATCAGGCCATCGAATGAAAAAGGCCGGTACCCTTCGGGGCGCCGGCCTTTTTTACGGATGGCGGCTTGCGGTCTTATTCGTCGCAACCGTCACCATCCTGGTTGGCGCATTCCTGCACTTTTTCGGCGCCAGCTTCCATATCTTTGCCGGCCCCCTGAATCGTGTTGCAGGCCGTCAGCCATAGACCGGATGACAGCATCAAGACCACGCCCGTCGCAGATACGATCTGTTTCATTAACGGCCATGCCGCAAGCGGCGCCCCGCAAAATGAATCTCCTGCGTCATGGCCGTTCCCCTCACCCACCGCTCGCAGTCGCGAGCGGTCCCCCCTCTCCCGCAAGCGGGCGAGGGTAGGTCGGCATCACGCTGCGCGTGATTCACGTTAACAGTGCTCCTTGGATTGCCTACACAGTCCAGTCGCAGTGTGCATGGGAGTACTGAATCGTCCGTGAAGCGCCGTTGGGGCGGAGCCGCGGCTAACGGAACACGATCAGGATCACCGCGATCACCACGAGGATGCAGGCGGCGCCGATCTTCACGTCCGGCGTGATCCGTTCCAGGCCCTGTCGCGCGAACACGGCAATGTGTGCATCGCCGGGGGCCGGACGATCCGCATCGCCAAGAATCCACGCCCACATCGCCGTCAGCAGGACGGTCGCGGCGAAGATCACACCGCCGACGATGGTGAAGTGGATCGGAACCCAATCCTTGAGAAACGGGATGAACAGCAGGGCGCTGAAAACGTGTCCGCTGACCAGCCCACGGAATGCCGCCTTGGAGCCCAGCCGGGTCGAGAGCAGACCGAACAGGAACACCGCGACCAGCGGCGAGGCCACGAACGCGAAGATCTGTTGCAGATAGGCCCACAGTCCCGAGAAGTGCTGGATCATCGGCGCCCAGGTGGCGGCGATCAGGGCCACGACGATGGTGGTGATGCGACCGAACCAGGCCAGCTTCTCGGATGACCACTGTGGTTTGTGCGGCTGCACGAAATCCAGCGTGATCAGCGTCGCTGCGGAATTGAGTGTGGATGAGCAGGTCGACATCAGCGCCGCGATGATGCCGGCCACGATCAGTCCGGTGAGTCCTGTCGGCGTGAATTCCGCCACCATGCGCGGGAACACCTGATCGGCATGTTCAAGATCGGGCAGGAGCTTGATCGCCATTGCACCGGGCAGGACCATCAGAAACAGCGGGAGCAATTTCAGTGTTGCTGCGATCAGCGAGGCGCGGCCGGCGGTCCGGAGGTCGCGGGCACCGAAGACGCGCTGGATGACGTACTGATTCATCGTCCAGTAGTAGAAGCCCACGATCGGCAGGCCGGTGACCAGCCCCAACCAGGGCACGCCGGGATCGTCGATCGGACGGATCAATGACAGCTTTTCACCCGGAATTTCGGCGGTGACCTTGGCCCACGAGAAGTCAAACTTGCCGAACACGATGTAGGCCAGACAGCCCGAGCCGAACAGCAGCACGATGGCCTGCATGAAATCGGTGTACACCACCGCGCGCAGACCGCCCGCGGCGGTATACACGGCCGCGAACAGGGCGATCGCGTAGCACACCTCGGTCATGTTCAGATGGGGCAGGAAGGTCGTGGTGATCAGGCTGCCTGCGTAGAGCGTGCCCGCCGTATCGAGCACGATGGACAGGAACAGCGTGATCGCCGACAGGTACAGACGCATCCGCCGGTCGAAGCGGGCTCCCATCAGTTCCGGCATCGTCTGCGCCTTGGAGCGCATCAGGGCAGGCAGCACCAGGAACACGGCGAAGATCAGGACCAGGCCCGCCATCCATTCGTAATTGGCGGCAGAAATCCCGGTCTGATAGGCGGCGCCGGGCAGCCCGACCAAGGTGTCCGATGAGATGTTCGAGGCAAACAGCGAAAAGCCGACCGCCGCCGGCCCCAGCGAGCGCCCCGCCAGAAACAGATCCTCGGATGTGGTCTTGCGACGACTGACGGAAAATCCGATCGCGGCCGTGATCAGAAAGTAAACCGCGATCGTGACGTAGTCCGGCCATTCGAGATGGGTCATCTCTTGTCCATGTTCTGGTCTCCCTGATCGTCAAAGGGGAGCACAGACCGTCGCGGCCTTGCAAGCCGCATTGCGACTGCGCGCGTCGGCCGCTACATTGCGTGGCGACTTCTCCTCACTGTTCGATTGACACGGCGCCCGATGACGATTCCCTACCGTTGGCTGGCAGTACTCGGCTTCGTCGCGTGTGCCGCGGCCATGGCTTTCGCGCTGTACCTGCAGGTCTATCAGGGCCTGGAACCCTGTCCGATGTGCATCTTTCAGCGCGTGGCGATGATTGCGACCGGACTGGTGTTTTTCGTGGCGGCGGTACACGCCCCACGTGGAGGCGGCGCACGGAGCGTCTACTCGGTTCTGGGCATGCTCATGTCACTGGCAGGCGCCGGTATCGCCGCGCGACATGTCTGGTTGCAGGGGCTGCCACCGGACCAGGTGCCAGCCTGCGGTCCGACGCTGGATTATCTGATGGATGTGTTGCCACTCAAGCAGGTGGTGACCACCGTGCTCAGCGGCGATGGCAACTGCGCAATCATCGATGCCCAATTCATGGGCGTATCGCTGCCGGGATGGACGCTTGCGGCCTTTGCCGGCATCACCCTTTACTGGATCGCGATACCCATTCTTTCCAAGAACCAATACAGGAACTATCTATGAGCTTTGCCACCACCGACCTGTCCGATGCACATCCTGAGGCGCAGGTCTGTCAGCCCGTGTTTGCGGATTTCGGTGGGCGCATCGCCTTTCACGGGCCGGTCGCCACGCTGAAAGTGTTCGAGGACAACGTCGAGGTCCGGGCGATGCTTGCAGAGCCGGGCGAGGGCCGCGTGCTGGTGGTCGACGGCGGAGGGTCGGACCGTTGCGCGCTGGTCGGCGGCAACCTCGGCGTGCTCGGTGTCAAGAATGGCTGGGCGGGCATCGTGGTGTTTGGCTGCGTCCGTGACTCGAGCGAACTGGAGCAGTGCGATCTGGGAATCAAGGCGCTGGGCCTGCATCCGCGAAAGAGTGAAAAAGGGTTACACGGCGCGCAGCGGGACCGCGTGCTGACATTTGCCAACGTCAGCTTTTCGCCGGGCGCCTGGCTATACGCGGATGAGGACGGGATCGTGGTTTCGGACAAGGCGATCCACACCGACTGAGAATTTCAGTTTACGTCCGACGCCGAGCTGACAGGCTTTCGGGCGTTTGCGCAGCGCTGGCTTCGCCCCTCGTCGTAGCTATGTTGCATTGCGTCGTAGAGGCCGCTTCGGTATATTCGCGCCCCCTACGCTTGAGTACGGAGGCCGCGGATGGGCGAGTTGCGCCCCGAAACGAAATCAGCAGATCCGACCCGTCTCGGGTTCGACTTTGTTTCGAGTCCGGCATGCAGCTCCAGGCCAGAGGCCGTTCCATTCAGTCAGCGCCGGCCCGCGGGCCGCTCAGGCCTCCCCAATTTGACGGCACCGCTGGGCATCGCCACGGCGTTCGAGTTCAAGTGCCGTCAGACCATTGAATTCAATCCAGCAGTACGGTCGTCTCAGCGGCGCTGTTTGACGGCTTTTCGCGTGCCAGTTGCGCGATTCAAAACGAGTGGGGCAGCCGCGGTCGTGTCATCCACGGTCAAGGAATGCTCCCGAATACTTGAGTGATGACTTTCCACCCGGATTTTTTTTGACTGACAGAGGTTCTTCTTAATATGAGTAATTCCCGCGACGAGCAGATCAAGGCCCTGGAGCAGGATTGGGCGACCAATCCCCGCTGGAAAGGTGTCAAGCGTGGTTACACCGCAGCGGACGTGGTTCGCCTGCGCGGTAGCCTGAAAACCGAATACACCCTGGCCAAGCGTGGCGCCGAGAAGCTTTGGGAACTCGTCAACGGCACGGCCAAGAAGGGCTATGTCAATTCATTCGGCGCGATCACCGCAGGGCAGGCGATGCAGCAGGCCAAGGCCGGCCTGGAAGCCGTGTATCTGTCCGGTTGGCAGGTCGCCGCGGACGGCAACACCTCTGAAACCATGTACCCGGACCAGTCGCTGTATGCGTACAACTCCGTGCCGACGATGGTTCGCCGCATCAACAACACCTTCCAGCGCGCCGACGAGATCCAGTGGAAGGGCATCTGTGACGGCAAGATCAAGGACGAGGACGCCAAGGACTTCTTCCTGCCGATCGTCGCCGACGGCGAAGCCGGTTTCGGTGGTGTGCTCAACGGCTATGAACTGATGAAGAACATGATCCAGGCCGGTGCCGCGGGTGTGCACTTCGAGGATCAGCTGGCCGCGGTGAAGAAGTGCGGTCACATGGGCGGCAAGGTGCTGGTGCCGACCGGTGAAGCCGTACAGAAGTTGCTGGCGGCCCGCCTGGCGGCCGACGTGCTTGGCGTGCCGTCGATCGTACTGGCGCGTACCGACGCCGAAGCGGCCAATCTGCTGACCTCGGATCACGATCCGAACGATGCGCCGTTCCTGCTCGGCGAGCGTACCAACGAAGGCTTCTACCGCGTCAAGAATGGCCTGGAGCAGGCGATCTCGCGCGGTGTCGCCTATGCGCCGTATGCGGATCTGGTGTGGTGCGAGACCGGCACGCCGGACCTCGGTTTCGCCAAGGAATTCGCCGATGCGGTGCGCAAGGAAAGCCCCGGCCAGCTGCTGGCCTACAACTGCTCGCCCAGCTTCAACTGGAAGAAGAACCTGGACGACAAGACCATTGCGGTGTTCCAGGACAAGCTCTCGGAGATGGGCTACAAGTTCCAGTTCATCACTCTGGCCGGCATCCACACCAATTGGTACAACACCTTCGAGCTTGCCTACAACTACGCGCGCGGCGAAGGCATGAAGCACTACGTGAACATGGTGCAGGAGCCGGAGTTCGCGGCTCGCGACAAGGGCTATACCTTCGTATCGCACCAGCAGGAAGTTGGCGCCGGTTATTTCGACGACGTCACCACCGTGATCCAGGGCGGAACGTCCTCGGTCACGGCGCTGACCGGCTCCACCGAGGAAGAGCAGTTCCACTGAGTTCCGTACTCAGCTGGAAGAAAAAGGCCCGGAATCTTTCCGGGCCTTTTTCGTTGGTGATTCCTAAGGTGTCGAATTCGCCGGCAGTGGTTCCGGCAGTTCGAATCCCAGTGCCGTCGCCATCACCTGAAACAGATAGCTCTGCTCCTGCACGCCATGGATCCAGGCGGAGCCCGGACCGGTCGCAAACACCGCGACATCCTCTCCGCCGTGGGTTTCGGCGCGCAGTGGTACCAAGGCTTCCTGATGATAGTCCGGCGCCTCGGTGTCGGCATCGAGGCCGAGCCGGCGGCCGCTGGCCGCCAGAATCGCCTCATCTTCGGGTTCCTCTTCCGCATCCGGCGAGCGATGCTCGGCGTAGCCGTTGCCATTGACGTAGGACAAGGTGGTGTATGGCTTGCCATCCAGTGCCAGCGACGGCTCCGTCCGCGGATTGCCGTGAGCATCGTTCGACACCACTTTGCCGAGGATCGGGTTCCCGCGTGTGGGGTAGCCGGTGATCATCAGCGTGTGGCTGTGGTCGGCCGTTACGAGTATCAGCGTGTCGGCCGGGTCCGTCATTGCCAGCGCACGTTCGACCGCAGCGGACAATTCGATGGCTTCCGCGAGTGCGCGATATGCATTGCCGGCGTGGTGCGCGTGATCGATTCGACCGGCTTCGACCATCAACACGAAGCCCTTGTCGTTTGCCTGCAAACGCGAGATCGCAGCTTCGGTCATGTCCACCAGGCTCGGTACTGTGGGCGGCCGATCCTCCACGTAGGGCACATGCGATGCCGCGAACAAACCCAGCAGATGGGATGAGCGTGTGACTGCGCTTGCCTTCAGCGTTTGCGCATCGTTCACCACCTGTCCGTCAGAACCGTAGCGCTGGCGCCATTGTGCTTCGAGGTCGCGACCGTCCAAGCGCTTGCCACCGACCGTTTGCGGCAGGAACTGTGCGCGACCGCCGCCCAGCGCGACATCCAGCCCGTCGCCCGGCGCGAACTCGACCAGCTGGCGCGCGATGTCGCGGCAATTACTGCCCTGTGGCACCAGACTGTCGTTCTCCCAGTTGCGGTGCGGACTGTGCGCATACATCGCCGCCGGTGTGGCGTGCGTCAGGCGCGCGGTGGTGACCAGGCCGGTTGCAAGGCCGGCCTGCTCGGCGACTTCGAACAGCGTGGTCAACGCATGTTGTGGCGTGCAGGCGAGGGGATCACCCAGTTCCACATCCGGCGCCACGCTGAGCATGCCGGCCTTGGTCTTGGCCCCGGTGATCATCGCGGTGGCGGTGCCGGCGGAGTCCGCGGTCTGCTGATTGACTTCGTAGGTTTTGATCAGACCGAGGGCAGGAAACGCTTCGAACGACAAGGAATGGTCTTCACCGTTGCCGCCGGCCAGTTGTCCGGCACGGATACGCGCGGCCGTGATCGTGGAGATGCCCATGCCGTCGCCGACAAACAAAATTACGTTTTTGGCGTGAACAACTGGTGTACGGCGCTTCACAGCCGACAAACGACGGCGATCTTCAGCGTAGAATGGAGACTGGCGATTAACTGGGATGTTGATCGTATTCGTCGAGTGCAGGGGTTCAGGGCGGAGCCCGTCAGCACAGGCCGAGGTCAGTCCGAAGGCGGCATAGGCAGCCAGAAGGGCGAGCTTGCGGTTCAAGACGACTTTCCGTTTGGGGAAAGGATCAACATAGCGATGAAGGATGACATTTTGCATCGCGTGTTCCCGCGTGATCGATCGGGGGCATCGCTGATAACTGTGATGTTGGTGGACGATCACCGACTCGTGCGCGCTGGACTGCGTCACGTGCTTGAGGCCCACCCCGACATTGTCGTGGTCGCAGAGGCCTCCTCGGGTGAGGAGTCGCTGGAACTGGCGCGCAGCCATCGGCCTGCGATAGTCCTGATGGACATTAACATGCCAGGAATCGGCGGACTCGAAGCGACGCGCCGGCTGTTGCAGCGGGCGCCGGAGATCAAGGTGATCGCCGTCACCATGCATATCGACGAGCCCTATCCGAGCCGTCTGCTGTCGATCGGTGCGGCAGGTTACCTCAGCAAGGATGCGGCGGCGGACGAAGTGGTTGCCGCGATCCGGCGGGTTTCGCAGGGTGGTCACTATGTTGCCGCCTCCGTGGCCGGCAATCTGGCCGCGGCTCTGGTCAAGGGCGGAAGCGGTGGCTCCCCGTTCGACCGGCTGTCGCAGCGTGAAATGCAGGTGATGCTGATGTTCACGCGCGGCTACTCGACCCAGGAGATTTCGGATCGTCTGTGTCTGTCGCCCAAGACGGTGAGCACCTACCGATATCGGCTGTTCGAGAAGCTCGGCGTCAACAACGATGTGGAACTGATTCGGGTGGCGATGCGCTACGGCATTCTCGACGACGTCAATACCGCCGTTGCCGCCGGATGATTCGAAGGCGGCGGCAACAGCGCGCATCTGAGGCGTAGATTGCGCGTCGGCGCACGACTATCCTAGGCGGATGACCGCGTCGACCGGCGCCTTCGATCCGAAAGCGTTTCTCTCCCAACTCACTGCTCGCCCGGGCGTCTACAGAATGTACGACGCGGCCGGCGAGCTGTTGTATGTGGGCAAGGCGCGCAACCTCAAGAAGCGGGTTTCCAGCTATTTCCTGCGCGCCTCGGGCGATCCTCGCATTGAGGCCATGGTGGACCAGATCCATCACGTCGAAGTCACCGTCACCGGGACCGAGGACGAAGCGCTGCTGCTCGAATCGAATCTCATCAAGTCGCAGCGGCCGCGCTACAACGTCGTCTACCGCGACGACAAGAGCTACCCGTATCTACGCTTTTCCGACCACGAGTACCCGCGGATCAGTTACTACCGCGGCAGCAAGGTCGGCAAGGACCGCTATCTGGGGCCATTTCCCAGTGCCGGCAGCGTCAAGGACACCTTGTCGACCTTGCAAAAGCTGTTTCACCTGCGACCGTGTCGCGACAGCTACTTCGCACATCGCACGCGGCCCTGCCTGCAACACCAGATCCGGCGCTGTTCGGCGCCGTGCGTGGGCCTGATCTCGCCCGAGGACTACGCCCGTGATGTGCGCAACGGCATGCGCATGCTGGAAGGCAAGAGCGACGAGCTGGTCCGTGAGCTCGGGGCCGAGATGATGCGGGCCGCCGAAGCGCAGGAGTTCGAGCACGCGGCGCGTCTGCGCGATCAGGTGGGCGCACTCAAGCGTGTGCGTGAAAACCGTGCGATTACCGGCGGCGCGGCCGACATCGACGTCGTCGCCTGTGTGCCGCATGCCGCACACGCCTGCCTGGTGGTGGTGACGGTGCGCGATGGCGTCAATCTCGGGCACCGCAGCTTCTTTCCAAAACATCCGCAGGGTACCGACGCCGCCGAGCTGATCGACAGTTTCATCAGCCAGCACTACAGCGAACCCCCGATTCCGCCCGAGATTCTGATCAGCCACGCGGTGGACGACGAGCTCGGGCTCGAAGAAGCGCTCAGCGCGCGCGCGAAACGTCGGGTGCGTGTCAGCGAACCGCAACGTGGCGCCAAACAGCGGTTGATGGCGATGGCCCTGCAAACCGCCGAGCAGGCGCTGTCTGCCTATTTGGCGGAGGCCGCGAGCATGGATCAGCGCCTGCTCGAAATGCAGGACGCACTCGATCTCGATGGGGTTCCACGCCGGCTCGAATGCTTCGATATCAGCCACACGCGTGGGGAACTGGCTGTGGCCTCCTGCGTGGTTTTCAACGAAGAAGGGCCGCTCAAGTCGGCCTACCGGAAGTTCAATATCGACGGCATTACACCCGGCGACGACTATGCGGCCATCCGGCAGGCGGTGCTGCGGCGATTCGCACGCGTCAAGCGCGGCGAGGTTCAGGCGCCCGATGTGCTGTTCATCGACGGAGGACGAGGGCAGTTGAGCGCCGCGCTGGAAGCGCTGGAAGAAATCGACTTCGTGAACCTGCGGGTCGTCGCCATCGCCAAGGGGCCGACGCGTCGGCCGGGTCTGGAGGAACTGTTGCTGCCCGAGCGCGAATCGCCGCTGCGTCTGGCGCCGGACTCGCCGGCGCTGCATCTGATTCAGCGCATTCGCGACGAGGCTCATCGGTTCGCGATCACCGGACATCGCGGCCGGCGCGAGAAAGCCCGTACGACCTCGGGGCTGGAAGCCATCGAGGGGCTCGGGCCGTCGCGTCGTCGCGCCTTGTTGCAGGCTTTCGGAGGTCTCTCGCAGATCAAGGGCGCGGGCGTGGACGACCTGGCGCGCGTCGATGGTGTGAGCCGCCGCCTCGCCGAACGAATCTATGCGCATTTCCATTGAATGCGGGCGCGGTGCGGTTTGTCGCAGTCGACACTCGGGTCCGTTCCTGTGCCAGTCACTTTGGGCTACGCTGGTGACTTCAACTTGGTCTCCGTTTGAATGAATATCAATCTGCCATTGGCGCTGACGATCGCCCGAGTCGCAGCCATTCCGATCGTGTTCGGTCTTTTTCTGACCGATCTGCCGCAACGCGGACACTGGGCCACCGTGGTGTTCGCCCTGGCCGGAATCACCGACTGGCTGGACGGCTGGTTGGCGCGGCGCTGGGGTCAGACCTCCAAGTTCGGTGCTTTCCTCGATCCGGTCGCTGACAAGCTGCTGGTCGCGGTGAGTCTGATCGTATTGCTGCACGAGCGGCCGGGTGGAGAACTGATGTTCCTTTGTGCGGTGATCATCGGTCGCGAAATCACGGTATCGGCGCTGCGTGAATGGATGGCCGAGCTGGGTTCACGCACCAGCGTCGCGGTGAACTGGATCGGCAAGTGGAAAACCGGCTTCCAGATGACGGCGATCGGCATGCTGTTGTGGGGCACCCCGTTTTTCGGCATTCCGATCTACACGATCGGCCTGGGTTTGCTCTGGGTCGCCGCGGCGCTGACGATCTGGTCGATGCTGGTCTACCTGCGCGCCGCCTGGCCGATGATGAAGGATGCTTCCTGAGGTCTCCGCTGCGGCCTCACCGAAGCGTCGCGATAAGCGTCGCATTATCAAGCGGCTCGGCGGGGCGGATACTGCTTGACAGCGGTTCGCCGAACGCTACAATGCGCGTCCGTTTTGCGGGAATAGCTCAGCTGGTAGAGCGCAACCTTGCCAAGGTTGAGGTCGCGAGTTCGAATCTCGTTTCCCGCTCCAGTTTTGCCTGAACCTCGCGTAATCGCGGGGTTTTTTGGCTTATGGGGCCGATGTTCATTGCAGCGTGCGGCTAGGTGGCAGAGTGGTCATGCAGCGGCCTGCAAAGCCGCGTACGTGGGTTCGATTCCCGCCCTAGCCTCCATTGCATGTGTTTCGCCGCCATGTCGGCTGGCCCAAGGCTTGAGCGACAGGTCTGCGGTCAGCGGTTATTCTGACACCGGTCGGACCGGCTATTCAGTAGTGTCTGTCAGAGGGTCTGCCCGAGTGGCGAAATCGGTAGACGCACGGGACTTAAAATCCTGTGGCCGCAAGGTCGTGCCGGTTCGAGTCCGGCCTCGGGCACCAGACTCCGCGCCTGATCATGCAGCGACACGCTCGACAGCATGCGTCGCGGTATCGAAGCGGCCTTGCCGCTCGGACGGCTGAGCACGGCATCATGTCCGGCCCGGAACCCCAAATCCTCCTGTACGCCCGTGACCTGTCGGTTGCGCGAGGCGACCGTGTGTTGATCGAGCAGCTGAGCCTGAAGCTCGTCGCCGGGGAGCGTCTGTTGCTGCGGGGGCGCAATGGTGCCGGCAAGACCAGCCTGCTCGAAACCCTGGCCGGGGTGCGCGCGCCAGCCCTGGGCGGGGTCGAACGGCTGGCGACACTGGTCTGGGTCGGACACCGGAACGCACTCAATCCGGGCCTCAGTGCCGAGGAGAACCTCGGCTTCTGGTGCAAGCTCAATGAGCTGCCGGATACGGGCGTGGCCGATGCCCTCAAACGCATGGGCCTGGTCGGCCGCAGCCGCAGCCGGCCAAGCCGCTTGCTGTCGACCGGGCAGAAGCGTCGCGCGGCCATCGCACGCCTGATCGTGTCGCCTGCGCGGCTGTGGCTGGTCGACGAACCGCTGGCCGGCCTGGATGTCGAAGCCTTGCCGCTGGTCGCCGATCTGCTGGCCGCACACGAGGACCGCGGCGGTGCTGCGATCCTGACGACGCATCAGGCCTTGCCGGACCGCGTCGCACCGCACCGGGTCATCGACCTGTAAATGAACGCGGCCTTCGCCATCTTTCAGCGCGAGTTGCGACTGACGTTTCGCCGCCAGACGGAATGGGCGCAGCCGCTGGTGTTCTACGGCATCGTGATCACCCTGTTCGCGCTGGGAGCCGATCCTGGCAGTCCGATGCTGCGTCAGTTTGGCTCCACGGTGCTGTGGGTCGCCGCATTGTTGGCGCTGCTGCTCGGCGGTGACCGACTGTTCCGCGATGATCTAGACGACGGCACGCTCGAGCAACTGGTGCTGGCGCCGGCGCCGCTGGCGGTGGCCGTCGGATTCAAACTGGCCGCGCACTGGCTGGTCAGTGGGCTGCCCTTGGTCCTGATTTCGCCGCTGGTCGCCGGGGCCTTTCAGCTTTCGCATGATGCGAGCTGGGCCTTGTTCCTGGGTTTGTTGCTGGGTTCGCCGAGCCTGGCCCTGATCTGTGGCTTTGGCGCGGCGGCGACGGTGGCCCTGCCGCGCGCCGGCATCCTGCTGCCGATTCTGATCCTGCCGCTGGCGGTGCCGGTGCTGATATTTGGCGCCGGCGCGGTGCGGGTCGCGCAAAGCGGCCTCCCGATCGACGCTTCGTTATACTTTCTTGCTGCAATCCTGATGCTTTCGATCTGTGTGCTGCCGCTCGCTGCGGCCGCCGCGCTACGTAACGCCTACGAATGAACTGGGTCTGGTTCCATCGCCTTGCATCGCCGCCGAGCTTTTTCGCGCTCGCGGAACGACTGTCGCCGTGGGTACTCGCGGCCGCGATCCCCTTGCTGTTGTACGGGGTGGTCGGCGGCCTGTGGCTGGCGCCGGCGGATTACCAGCAGGGTGACGCCTTCCGCATCATTTATGTGCATGTACCGGCCGCCTGGCTGTCGTTGTTTGGATATACCGCAATGGCGCTGGCGGCGATCGTCGCCGTGATCTGGCGGATGAAGATCGCCGAATGCGCGGTGGTCGCGATTGCGCCGGTGGGCGCCAGTTTCACTGCCCTGGCCCTGATCACCGGAATGCTCTGGGGCAAGCCGATGTGGGGCGCATACTGGGCCTGGGATGCGCGTCTCACTTCCGAACTCGTGCTCCTGTTTTTGTATCTCGGTGTGATCGGGCTGCAGCAGGCGGTCGCCGATCCGCGCGCGGCGGCCCGCGCAGCCGGGCTGCTGGCGATCGTCGGCGTGATCAATGTGCCGATCGTCCACTATTCCGTGGAGTGGTGGAACAGCCTGCATCAGGGCTCGACGGTGTCGAAAATCGGCAAGCCGTCGATTTCGGCGAACATGGCCTGGCCGCTGTTGTCCATGACACTGGGATTCATGTTGTTTTTCGGGTGGACGGTACTGCGTCGTATCCAGGCCGAACTGTTGTGGCGGGAGCGTGGCACGCGCTGGGTTCGCGAGCGCTTCGTGTCCTTGCCGGAGGTATCCGGTGACTGAGGGCGACGCTGGATTCTGGGCGATGGGCGGTTATGCGCTGTACGTGTGGGGCAGTTTCGGGATCACCGCTTTGGTGTTTGTCTGGAATCTGCTGGCGCCCGGCGCGCGGCGGCGCCGCATCATTCGCGAGCTGAACGAGGAGGCTGAGGAGCAATGACGCGACGACAACAACGCATGGTGTGGATCGCGGCGCTGGTCGCCGGGGTGGCGATCGCCGCGACGCTGGCTTTCAGCGCGTTCCGCGCCAACATGATGTACTTCTACACGCCCAGCGATCTTGCCGATGGCAGCGTCCCCGAGGGCGCGACGATACGTTTGGGTGGTCTGGTGGAAACCGGCAGTGTCAAGCGTGGCGACGAAGGATTGCAGGTGCTGTTCACGCTGGCGGACTGCAGCCACCAGATTCCGGTCAGCTACGAAGGCATTCTTCCGGATCTGTTTCGTGAAGGGCAGGGCGTGGTCACCACCGGAAAGCTGGGCGCGGACGGGCGTTTTGTCGCAGCGCAGGTGCTCGCCAAGCACGACGAAAACTACATGCCGCCGGATCTCGCCGAATCCCTGAAAACCGAGACTGGCCATTCCTGCGCGCCGTTCAAGCCGGTTACCGCCGCGGCCGGGCCCGTGATGGGGGGGCGTTCGTGATCCCCGAACTGGGGCATGGCGCCCTGATCTTCGCCTTGATCGTGGCGCTGGTTCAGGCCCTGTTGCCAAGCTACGGCCTGATTCGCGGCGATCGTCGCGCGATCGCCTCCGCCACTTCGGCAGCGCATGCGCAGTTCGCCCTGGTTCTGCTGTCTTACCTGTGTCTGAGCTGGGCGTTCTACGCCAATGACTTCAGCGTGGCCTACGTCGCGCAGAACTCCCATTCTGAGCTTCCGTTGATGTATCGGCTTGCCGCCGTGTGGGGCGCGCACGAAGGCTCCCTGATGCTGTGGATGCTGATGCTGTCGGGCTGGACGCTCGCGGTGGCGCGCTACCACCATCGCCTGCCGGCGGATGTCGCGGCGATCGTCCTGGCGACACTCGGTGCCGTGAGCACCGCGTTCATGCTGTTCATCCTGTTTACTTCGAACCCGTTCGAACGCCTGTTTCCGGCGGCGGTCGAGGGCAGGGACCTCAACCCGCTGCTGCAGGACCCCGGATTGGTCTTCCACCCGCCGATGCTTTATCTCGGCTATGTCGGATTCTCGGTGGCGTTTGCATTCGCCATCGCCGCCTTGGTCACCGGACGGCTCGACACTGCCTGGGCGCGCTGGACGCGTCCGTGGACCACCGCCGCCTGGCTGTGCCTGACCATCGGGATCACGCTGGGCTCGTGGTGGGCCTATCACGAGCTGGGCTGGGGCGGCTGGTGGTTCTGGGATCCGGTGGAGAATGCCTCGTTCATGCCATGGCTGGTCGGAACGGCCTTGATCCATTCACTGGCGGTCACCGAGAAGCGTGGCCTGTTCAAGAGCTGGACCGTGCTGCTGGCGATCCTGGCCTTCGCGCTGTCATTGCTCGGTACTTTCCTAGTCCGTTCCGGCGTATTGGTGTCGGTCCACGCCTTCGCCAGCGATCCGGCTCGCGGCGTGTTCATCCTGGGTTTCATGACGCTGCTGATCGGCAGCGCCCTGCTGCTGTATGCCTGGCGGGCACCGAAGCTGGCCACGGACGCACCCATGCGCATGTATTCGCGCGAGGGATTTCTGCTGCTCAACAACGTGTTTCTGACCGCCGCCGCCGCCGCGGTCTTTATCGGTACGCTGTATCCGCTGTTCGCCGATGCGCTCAACGCGGGCAAGGTTTCGGTCGGTCCGCCGTATTTCAATGCGGTGTTTGCGCCGTTGACCTTGCCACTCGCGTTCCTGGTGGGGCTGGCCGCGGTGGTGCCATGGAAGCGCGGGGATTGGCGCGAAAGCCTACGCCGCTTGCGGGGTATCGCGGTGGCGGCGGTGGTGGTAGGCGCCTTGCTGCCCTGGGCCGTCTATGACCGCGCCAGTCTCGGCGCCTGTCTAGGCACCGGCCTGGCCGTATGGGCGATGCTCGGCGCGGTCCACGAAATCTGGCGGCGCGCGCGCAGCGGTCACGGCATTTCCAGTATCACGCCCGCGATATGGGGGATGAGTCTGGCGCATGTCGGGCTTGGCGTTTTTGTGCTCGGTGTGACGATCGTGTCGAGCTACAGTCTGGAGCGTGACGTGCGTCTCGGCCCCGGTGAGGAAACCGAGCTGTCCGGCTACCGGTTCCGCTTCGATGGCGTGGTCGAGTCGCAGGGGCCGAACTATGTTGCCGATACCGGCACCATCCGGATTTCGCGCAATGATCGCGAGATCGCGGTCCTGCATCCGGAAAAGCGCCTGTACCGCGTCCAGCGCAACGTAATGACCGATGCCGACGTCGATCACAGCCCGATTCGCGACCTGTACGCTTCTTTGGGCGAGCCTCTGACCGACGATCCAAGCGGCGAGTGGGCCTTGCGCCTCTACTACAAGCCGATGATGCGGCTGGTCTGGGGCGGCGCCAGTCTGATGGCGATTGGGGGGCTGCTGGCGATTGCGGACCGTCGCTATCGCACGGTCAGCGCGGCACAGCGCAAGGCCGTGGCAGCGCTCGCCGGGGCGCGTGCATAAGCCTCGATGAGATATCTCATACCGATCGCGCTGGTCTTCGTTCTGGTGGGCTTTCTCGCCGTGGGTTTGAAGCTTGATCCGCGCAAGGTGCCTTCGCCGCTGGTCGGCAAGCCGATGCCGGCGTTCTCGCTGCCCAGCCTCGACGGTTCGCGGACGATCGACGACGCGGCGCTGCGCGGGCGTCCGCTGCTCATCAACTACTGGGCGAGCTGGTGTCGCCCCTGCCTGGAAGAACATCCGCTGATGATGCAACTCGCAGCGAGAAGTGACGTGAACATCGTCGGCATCAACTACAAGGATTCGCGCGCGGACGCGCAGCGCTGGCTGGCGCGCCACGGTAACCCGTTCGGCGAGATTGCTCAGGATGTCGAAGGGGCCGCCGGGCTCGACTGGGGCGTCTACGGCGTTCCGGAAACCTTCGTGATCGACGCTGGTGGCAGCATCGTCTACAAACAGATCGGACCCATGACCGTGCACGACTGGCAGACCGAAGTGGCGCCCCGCCTGGGGGTCCGCCCATGACCCGCATGGGCCTTTCCGCCGCGATGATTGCGGGGCTCTGGATGGGCGCGATGACCTCGGCCTGGGCTTTGGAACCGGAACAGCAAGCGCGCTACCAATCGCTGGTGCATCAGTTGCGCTGTCTGGTCTGCCAGAACCAGAGCATTGCCGAATCCAACGCCGATCTCGCCAACGACCTTCGCGAACAGGTCCGGACGCAGATCGAGGCCGGTCGTAGCGACCAGGAGATTCTGGACTACATGTCGGATCGCTACGGCGACTTCGTGCTGTACAAGCCGCCACTGGAACGCAAGACGATTGTGCTTTGGGTCGGGCCGTTCCTGATTCTGCTGCTGGCAGCATTCATCGCCTGGCGAAGCGGGCGACGTACCGCCAAAAGCGAACCCTCGGCTCCGGATCAGGAGCGGCTGCGTCGACTTCTGGAAAGAGAGAATCCGTGATCTGGCTGTTACTGACGATTCTGGCGTTTGCCACCGTCGCCGTGGTCACGCGGCCGTGGTGGCGCCCGGCACCGGCTGACGCCGGTGTCGATCGCGCTGGCGCCAATATCGCGATGTATCGGCAACGCCTGTCCGAGCTGGAGCTGGAGCATGCCTCGGGAACGCTTGCGCCCGATGAATTCGACAATGCCAAGGCCGAACTCGGGCGGCGGCTGCTTGACGACGCCGAATCGCCGGCAGCGCCTTCGACCGAACCGGCGGCAAAGGCTGCTCAGGACCGCGGCGGCTTGGGGCCGGCCTGGCTGGTGCTCGTGCTGCTTCCGGCGCTGGGCTTGGGCGGTTACGCCCTGGGCGGACAATGGCGCTCGATCGGGCTGGAGGCCGGCGGCGGATCAGAGCTTGCGGCGTCTCCGCAGCAGATCGACGATCTGGTGGCAAGCCTTGCCGCGCGCATGGAGCAGTCTCCGGACGCGGAAGGCTATGCTCTGCTGGGGCGCACCTATGGGACGATGCAGCGCTACGCCGCGTCCGCGCAGGCGTTTGCGCAGGCCAACCGCCTTTCGAACAACCAGTCGGCCGATTGGCTGACCGATGAGGCCGAAGCCGTCGCGCTGTCGAACGGGAATGCCTGGAGTGGCCGCCCGCGCATGCTGCTGGACCAGGCGCTGGAGATCGCGCCCGAGCAGGGCAAGGCCTTGTTCTATGCCGGCCTGGCCGCCTTGCAGGCCGGCGACAACGACAACGCTGCCGTGTACTGGCGGCGTCTGCTGGCGCAGCCCGAGCTGCCCGATGACGTACGCGAAACGCTGCGTCAGCGGCTGGCCCAGGTCGAAGCTCGTGATGAACAAGTCGCCTCCCTGGCCACGGACGAGCCGGTGAGTTCAACGGCCTCCGCCCAGGCCGATGGCCCGGGGCCGAACCCGGCGGAAACGGTCGGTGTCACTCTGCGGATCGAACTGTCGCCGGAATTGCGCGCGCGCGCGCAGGGCATGAAGCTGTTCGTGTTCGCCAAGGCCGAGTCGGGGCCGCCGATGCCCTTGGCGGTGCAACGTCTGGCCGTCGATCACTGGCCGATCGAGGTGCGGCTCGATGATTCGATGGCGATGATCCCGTCGGCGCGTCTTTCGCAGTTCGATCGCTGGGTGCTGACCGCGCGCCTCTCCGAGGACGGTGACGCGATCCCGGGACCGGGTGATCTGCAGGCGCAAAAAACGATCGATGCGTCATCTTCGGGCGATCGCGTTGACCTGGTCATCGACCAAGTGCTGCAATAGCGGAATTCACGATTTCCAATCCTTCGCGAGTTTTCGCAATGACCACTCAGCTTCAGACGATGCCGGCCGTCGCTCCCGCGATGATCGCCGCGCTCACGACCGTGCGACGACGTCCCGACGAATCCACGCCGGTGCCCGATCTCGCGACGCGAATCGACGGGGTCTCCGTGAATCCACGCGCCTTGGCGGCCTACCGGACGGTCTGCGGTTTCGATTCCACCTCCCACTTGCCGGTCAGCTATCCGCAGGTGCTGGTTGCGCCGATTCATCTGCAGGTGATGAATCGCAAGGGCTTCCCGATTCCCTTGCTGGGCATGGTGCATCTGCGCAACTCGATCGAGCAGTTGCGCCCGATCGAGGCCCTTGAAACGCTCAGTTTCTCGGTTGACGTGGGGCAGCTGCGCCGCGTCAAGATGGGGCTGGAGATTGACGTCAATACGGAATGTCGCGGCAAGGACGACGAAGCGCCGGCCTGGCGTTCGACCATGACGATCCTGCACCGCATCAAGGAAAAGAACGGAGGTGGCTTCCGCAAACCGCCGGGCGCGCCGGCAAGTCTGGTTGAAAGCCAGAACTCGATGACGATCGACATCGCCGAAGACACCGGCCGTCGCTATGCGAAAGTCGCCGGCGACTACAACCCGATCCACCTGCATGCGCTCAGCGCCAAACTGTTCGGCTTCAAGCGCGCCATTGCGCACGGCATGTGGACGCAGGCACGTTGCTGCGCCGAGCTTGAACGCGCCTGCGCGCAGGCCACCCGCAGCGTGGACATCGAATTCAAGCGGCCGATCTTTCTGCCGGGCAAAGCCACGCTGAAATGGGCCGAAGGCGAGGCCGGGATCGAGTACGGCCTGTTGGGACGGAATGCGAGCGAGGTTCATGTGCTCGGCCATCTTCAAGCAGGGCTGCGTTAGACTATCGCGCTGAATTATCGCGATTTCACTTCTTCGCCCACTAACCCATAGAGGACGACTCGATGCGCATACGCAAGGCGGTATTCCCCGTCGCAGGACTTGGCACTAGATTTCTTCCGGCCACCAAGGCCAGCGCCAAGGAAATGCTTCCTGTCGTCGACAAACCGCTGATTCAGTACGCCGTCCAGGAAGCGATCAGTGCCGGCGCCGAGGAATTGGTGTTCATTACCGGCCGTTCGAAGAATTCCATCATGGATCACTTCGACAAGGCCTACGAACTCGAAACAGAGTTGGAGAATCGCGGCAAGACCAAGCTACTCGAGGCCGTTCACGAAATTCTGCCGCCCGGCATCACCTGCATCTTCATCCGTCAGGCCGAGGCTCTGGGATTGGGCCATGCTGTGCTGTGCGCATGGCCGGCTGTCGGCGACGAGGATTTCTCGGTGATTCTTGCTGACGACCTTATCGATGGTCGACTGCGGCCCTGCCTGGCGCAGATGCAGCGGGTCTATCAGGAATACGGCACCAGCGTGATTGCCACGCAGCGCGTGCCCAAGGAAGAAATCAGCGCCTACGGCGTGGTCGACGTGCAGCCGGTCGGGCCGGGCTTGGGCGAGATTCGTCGCATCGTCGAAAAGCCGAAACCCGAAGACGCGCCGTCGAACCTGGGCGTGGTCGGGCGGTACATTCTCACGCCGCGCATCTTCAAGCTGCTGGAGCGCACTCCGCGCGGCGCTGGCGGCGAGATCCAGCTGACCGACGCGATCAGCATGATGATCCAGGAGCAGACGGTGCTGGCCTACGAATTCGAAGGTACGCGCTATGACTGCGGCAGCAAGCTCGGCTATCTCAAGGCCAACGTCGAATATGCCTTGAAGCACCCGGAACTGGCGGACGATTTCAGGAGCTACCTGAAAGACGTTGCCTCGAAACTCGACACCCCGCCGGCGCAAGCCTCCGGCCAGTAACGAACGACTCCAGCGATGACGGAGCCAAGGACCTGACAGCCCATGAGTGGCAGCAAATATCAAACCTTCGTCGATACATCCTCGATCAGCGGCGGGAACGCTGCCTATGTCGAAGGGTATTACGAGCAATACCTTGAAGATCCGGACTCGGTGGAGCCGCACTGGCGCGCGTATTTTCGCGGGCTTCAGGGCGGGGAGCTTGTCGCCGAACAGCCGCACAGCGAAATTGTCGCCAAGTTCGAGCGCTTGGCGCGTGATCGCCGGCCAGGCTCGCACATCGCCGAGGTTGGTGGCGCCTCGGCCGAGGCCTTCGAAAAGCAGGGCGCGGTCCTTCGCCTGATCAACTACTACCGCATGCGCGGTCATCAGGCCGCCCGACTGGACCCGCTGGGCATCGCTGCGTTGCCGAGCATTCCCGATCTCGATCCGGCATTCCACGGCCTCACCGAAGCCGACATGGACACGGTGTTCAATACCGGAACCCTGGCCGCAGCCGATCAGTTGCCGCTGCGGGAGATCATCCGCATCGTCAAGTCGGTATATACCGACACGATCGGCGCGGAATACATGTACATCACGGAAACCACCGAGAAGCGGTGGATTCAGAAGCGCCTGGAGGGCAACGCATTTCAGCAGCGGCCGAGCGCCGAGCGCAAGCAGGACCTGCTCAAGCAACTGGTGGCCGCAGAAGGCATCGAACGCTACCTGCATACCAAGTACGTCGGGCAGAAGCGATTCTCGCTGGAAGGTGGCGATTCGCTGATTCCGGCGATGGACGAGATCATGCGCGTCTGCGCCGAGCGCGACGTCGAGGACATCGTCATCGGCATGGCCCATCGCGGCCGTCTCAATGTGCTGGTCAACATCCTCGGCAAGTCGCCGAAGGATCTGTTCGCGGAGTTCGAAGGCAAGTACAAGGCCGAGGATCTGAAGAAGGCCGGCGACGTGAAGTACCACATGGGCTTCTCGACCGACGTGGAAATTCTCGGCAAGCGCCTGCATCTGGTTCTCGCGTTCAACCCCTCGCATCTCGAGATCGTGAATCCGGTCGTCGAAGGTTCGGTCAAAGCGCGTCAGATCCGGCGCAACGACGAGCGCGGCGAACGCGTGGTGCCGCTGCTGATTCACGGTGACGCGGCATTTGCCGGACAGGGCGTGGTCATGGAGACCATGCAGCTGTCGCACGCCAAGGGCTACTCCACCGGCGGCACGGTGCACATCATCGTCAACAATCAGATCGGCTTCACCACGCCGAATCCGATCGAGGCCCGTGACGGCCACGAATCGAGAACCTCACGTTATTGCACCGATCTCGCCAAGATGCTTGAGGCGCCGGTGTTCCATGTCAACGGGGACGATCCCGAAGCCGTGGTGTTCGTCACGCGGCTGGCGATGGAATTCCGCAACGAATTCAACAAGGACGTGCTGATCGACCTGTGCTGCTACCGGCGTCATGGCCACAACGAGGCCGACGAGCCGGCGGTGACGCAGCCGCTGATGTACAACGCGATCCGCAAGCAGCCCACCACGATGACGCTGTATGCGAAGAAGCTCGTCGAGGAAGGCACGATCACGGCCGACGACGGCGACGCCATGGTTCAGGCCTACCGCGACGGCCTCGACAAGGGCGAGAACATCGCGCGGACCACACTGGGCCTGGTAGGCAACAAGTACACCGTGAACTGGAGCAACTACCTTCAGGGCACCTGGGAGACGCCGGCCGAAACCGCCGGCAGCCTCGAGACCATCCGTTCGCTCTGGGACAAGCTGCTGACCCTGCCCGAAGGTTTCGAACTGCACCCGCGCGTCGCCAAGATCTGGAACGATCGTGCCAAGATGGCCGCCGGTGAGCAGCCGATGGACTGGGGGTTCGCGGAAAACACCGCCTACGCACTGCTGGTCAACGAGGGCTTCGCGGTGCGTCTGTGCGGCCAGGACTCGCGGCGCGGCACCTTCTTTCATCGTCATACCACGGTGCATGACAGCAAGACCGGTCAGAGCATCACGCCACTGCGCCATCTGGTACCCGAGAAGAGCGCCTTTGTCGTCAATGACACGCTGCTGTCGGAAGAAGGTGTGCTCGGTTTCGAGTATGGCTTCAGCACCACCGATCCGGACAGCCTGGTGGTCTGGGAAGCGCAGTTCGGTGATTTCGGCAACGGCGCTCAAGTCGTGGTCGACCAGTTCATCGCGTCCGGCTACGCGAAGTGGGGTCGCCTCTGCGGCTTGGTCATGTTCCTCCCGCACGGCTACGAAGGCCAGGGCCCGGAACATTCATCCGGTCGACTGGAACGCTATCTGCAACTCTGCGCCGGGGACAACATGCAGGTCTGCGTGCCGTCCACGCCCGCGCAGTTCTTCCACATGATCCGCCGTCAGATGAAGCGCAGTCTGCGCATGCCGCTGATCGTGATGACGCCGAAGTCGCTGTTGCGCCACAAGCTTTCGGTGTCCGCGCTGGAGGACATCACCAGCGGCAGCTTCAAGACAGTGATCCCGGAAGTCGACGATCTGGATGCCGACAAGGTCAAGCGCGTCGTGTTCTGCAGCGGCAAGGTCTACTACGACCTGTACCAGAAGCGCGCGGAGAAAGAGACCGACGACGTGGCGATCGTCCGCATCGAACAGCTCTACCCGTTCCCGCGCCAGGCCTACGCCGAACAGATCGCCAAATATCCGAATGCCGAGGAGATCGTGTGGTGTCAGGAAGAACCCGAAAATCAGGGTGCCTGGTATCAGATCAAGCACCGCATGCAGGTGCCGCTGGGTGATCGGCACCGAATGAAGTACGCCACCCGCAAGGGCTCGGCGAGCACCGCCTCCGGGTATCTGCGCGTGCACAACGCTGAGCAGGCGGCCGTGGTCGAGGCCGGACTCTATGGTGGCGAAGTGTTGAAGGGCGGATAAGTCACAGTAGCTTTAAGCGCGTTACACAACCAATTGATAAGGAATAGAAATGAGCACAGAGGTTAAAGTTCCTAACCTCCCTGAATCCGTCAGCGAGGCGACTGTCGCCACCTGGCACAAGAAGGCTGGAGACAAGGTTCGTCGCGATGACAACCTGGTCGATCTCGAGACCGACAAGGTCATGCTGGAAGTTCCCGCCGTTGCGGACGGTGTGCTCAAGGAAATCCGGATCGAGGCCGGCGCCACGGTCAAGGCAGGAGACATCATCGCGATTCTGGCCGAAGGCGAGGGCGGCGGTACCGAAGAGAAGCCGGCCGCCAGCGCCGAGCCGAAATCGGAGCCCGCCCCCGAGCCGGCCCCGAAGGCCGCGGCCCCTGAAACCGAAGCGGATGAGTCTCAGAGCCCGGCGGTCCGCAAGATGCTGGCCGAACATGGCCTGTCCGCCGATCAGATCGAGGGCAGCGGCAAGGGCGGCCGTCTGACCAAGGGCGATGTCGAAAGCTATCTCGAATCGGGCGCCAAGCCTGCCAAGGCCGAAGCCGCCAAGGCGTCGACGCCCAGCGTGAGCAAACCGGCGGCCAGCGGCGGGCGTGAAGAGCAGCGCGTGCCGATGACGCGCATCCGTCAGCGCATTGCCGAACGCCTGGTCCAGGCCCAGCAGACGGCGGCGATGCTGACGACCTTCAACGAGGTCGATCTTCAGGGCGTCTCCGAACTGCGCGCCAAGTTCAAGGGTGAGTTCGAGAAATCGCACGGCGTGAAGCTCGGATTCATGTCGTTCTTCGTCAAGGCGACGATCGAGGCGCTCAAGCGCTTTCCGCTGGTCAACGCCTCGATCGACGGCACCGACGTGGTCTACCACGGTTACTACGACATCGGCATCGCCGTGTCCTCGCCGCGTGGCCTGGTGGTTCCGATTCTTCGTGACGCGGACGCCTTGTCCTTCGCTGAGATTGAAACCGCGATCGGCGAATACGGCCAGCGTGCCAAGGACAACAAGCTGACGATGGAGGATCTGACCGGCGGCACGTTCTCGATCACCAATGGCGGCGTGTTCGGTTCCCTGCTGTCGACGCCGATCCTGAATCCGCCGCAGAGCGCGATTCTGGGCATGCATGGCATCCAACAGCGACCGATGGTCGTCGACGGCGAGATCGTGGTGCGCCCGATGATGTATCTGGCGCTGAGCTACGACCATCGCATCATCGATGGCCGCGAAGCAGTGCTGTTCCTGCGTACGATCAAGGAACTTCTGGAAGATCCGGGCCGTTTGCTGCTTCAGGTGTGAACGCCGCAGTCGACAGAAACATCGGTGCAGTGAAGTGCGGACAGCGCGCCTCGCACCGGTGTCTGTCGGCGAAACGGGCCGTATTCGACCCGTCCCCCATTCACCGGCGGCGTTTGCGCCGCCCCTCAGGAAAATGACTCGACCATGAGCGAGACCTACGATCTGATCGTTATCGGCGGTGGCCCCGCCGGATACCCCTGCGCCATTCGTGCCGGACAGCTCGGCATGAAAGTCGCCTGTATCGACGCCTGGCTGAACCGTGACGGATCGCCGGCTTTCGGGGGCACCTGCCTCAACGCCGGCTGTATTCCGTCCAAAGCATTGCTCGAATCCTCGGAGCTGTACCACCGCGCCCAGCATGAATTCGCGGCGCACGGCATCACGGTGGAAGGCGCGAAGCTCGACCTGGCACAGATGCAGAAGCGCAAGACCACCGTCTCGCGCTCGCTGACCAGCGGCATCAAGATGTTGTTCAAGGGCGCCGGCGTGGTCGGCTACGAAGGCTGGGGCAAGATGCTCGGCGACGGTAAGGTCGAATTCACCGCGCATGACGGCAAGACCGAAACGCTGACGGCAAAGAACGTGGTCATCGCCACCGGTTCGGCGCCCGTGGAACTCAAGAAGATCGCCGCCTTCGACGACGACAAGATCGTCGATTCCTGGGGCGCGCTCGAGTTCGATGCGGTTCCCGGCAAGCTGGGCGTGATCGGCGCCGGTGTGATCGGTGTGGAACTCGGCAGCGTGTGGTCGCGTCTGGGCGCCGAGGTCACGATCCTCGAAGCGCTGCCGAACTTCCTGCCGATGGTTGATGAGCAGGTCGCCAAGGAAGCGCTCAAGCACTACAAGAAGCAGGGCCTGGACATCAAGCTCGGTGCCAAGGTCGCCTCGGCCAAGGCCGACAAGAAAGGCGTGGCGGTGGAGTACGAACTCGACGGCAAGACCGAGACCATGCAGTTCGACAAGCTGATCGTTGCGGTGGGGCGTCGCCCGTTCACCGACACGCTCGGCGCTCAGGAACTGGGCGTGAAGCTTACCGATCGCGGTTTCGTCGAGGTCGATTCCAACTACAAGACCAGCGTCGACGGTGTTTACGCGGTCGGCGACGTCATCGGTGGCGCGATGCTCGCGCACAAGGGTATCGAGGAAGGCGTGGTGCTGGCCGAGCGCCTGGCCGGTCACGCGGCGACGGTGAACTACAATGCAGTGCCGTCGGTCATCTACACCACCCCTGAAGTCGCCTGGGTTGGCAAGAGCGAGAAGCAGGCCAAGGACGAAGGTTTCGAGATCAAGACCGGCGTCAGCAGCTTTGCCGCCAGCGGCCGCGCCAAGGCGCTCGAACAGGCCGCCGGTTTCGTCAAGGTGATTTCGGATGTGAAGACCGATCGCATACTCGGCGTGCACATGGTCGGACCGTATGTGTCCGAGATGATCGCCGAGTCGGTGCTGGCGCTCGAATACGCGGCGACCACAGAAGACGTGGCGCTGACGATGCACGCGCATCCGACGTTGGCCGAAACCTTTCACGAAGCCGTGCTCACCGTCGACGGACGCGCGATTCACGGCATCAACAAGAAAAAGTGATGCCTATGTTCCCAAAAGCTTCGACTGCGACAGTCTCCACCCAGGCTCGGTGGGCCGCGTGCGCCCTGAGCGCGGCGCTGATGATGCTCGCGCCCGGCTTGGCCGCCGCCGAAACGCTGGACCTCTCCTTGGGCAGCGACAGCGCCAGCGCAGCCCTCGGCGGTCCGCTGCGTAGTGGGCGTGCCAACGCCGCCTATGACCTCGGCTTTCTCTACAGCGACGATCGTGATGTCGGACTCAAGCAGGCGCATGCCGGCCTGCTCGTGACCGGCGACGCCGGTGCCCGGGACGCGGATGTCAACGCCGGCCTCGGGGTGCGCGCGGTCGCCGCCGATTTCGACGGCGGTTCGGGCGGTGCGATCGATCTCGGCGGCAAGGTCGAGATTCGTGTGCCGAACTTCAACCGCCTCGGCATCACCGCCTATGGTTGGTATGCCCCAAAGATCATCAGCTTTGGCGACTTCGACCAGAACACCGAATTCGGTGTGATGCTCGACTATGAGGTGATTCGCGACGCCGCGCTGTTCGTCGGCTATCGCGAGATTCGCTTCGAGCTGGACGACGCCGGGGAAGACAAGGTGGACGACAGCATCATCGCTGGTTTGCGCCTGGAGTTTTAAGGCGCCGGCTCCGACGCGGTCCTCGGAATGGACGGGCGGGTGCGTGCTTGCGCACCCGCCCGTCTCGTTTTCGGGCGTCGCCGATCCGTCCCGGAGGCGCAGCGTCCACCACGTCGGCGGGCCGCTTCCTTGTTAGAATGCGCCGACAATCGGGCGGTTCTAGACGGGCCCCGAACCTTCTCAATTACGTACTCAATCGGATTCGTAGATCGCATGGCCGGCCACAGCAAATGGGCGAACATTCAGCACCGCAAGAACGCCCAGGACAAGAAGCGCGGTAAGATTTTTACCAAGTTGATTCGTGAAATCACGGTCGCCGCGCGTGCCGGCGGTGGCGATGCGGGCACCAATCCACGCCTGCGTCTGGCACTGGACAAGGCGCTGGCCGCCAACATGACCAAGGACACCATCGAACGCGCCATCAAGCGTGGCAGTGGCGAAGCGGGCGCCGACCAGCTCGAGGAAATTCGCTACGAGGGCTACGGTCCGGGCGGTGTCGCCATCATGATCGACTGCATGACCGACAACCGGACCCGCACCGTGGCCGAAGTCCGCCACGCCTTCAACAAGTTCGGCGGGAATCTGGGATCGGACGGCTCCGTGGCCTACCTATTCAGCAAGCTCGGGGTGATCGGTTTCGAGACCGCGGCGCGGCCCGAGGTCGAGGAGCAGATTCTGGAGCTGGCCATCGAAGCCGGTGCCGAGGACGTGCTCAGCGAAGGTGGCTGGACCGAGGTGCTGAGCCCGCCCGAGCAGTTCGAAGCCGTCAAGAGCGCGCTGCAGGCGGCCGGATTGGAGCCTCAGCAGGCCGACGTGACGATGCGACCCGCCACGATGATCGAAGTCGGTGAAGGCGAGAATGCCGAAACCCTGATCAAGCTGCTCGACCGCCTCGAAGAGCTCGACGACGTGCAGGAGGTCTACAGCAACGCGGAGCTGCCGGACAGCTTGCTCGACGCGGCCTGAGCCCCACGGGCGATGGCGCGCATACTCGGAATCGATCCCGGATCGCGCCTGACCGGCTACGGTCTGATCCAGACTGACGGTCCGCGGACACGGCATTTGGCGCATGGGGTGATTCGCTGCGGCGATGGCCCGCTGCCAGGACGTCTGACGCTGATCTTTCGTGAACTCTCCGCATTGCTGCTCGAACACCAACCGGATCAGGCCGCCGTCGAGCAGGTCTTCGTCAACCGCAACGTGCAGTCCGCGCTGACGCTGGGACAGGCGCGCGGCGCCGCGGTCTGCGCGATCGGCATGCAGGGGCTGGAAGTGTCCGAGTACGCGCCGGCCGAGATCAAGCGTGCGATCGTGGGCCGTGGTCGCGCGGAGAAGGTTCAGATTCAGCATATGGTTCGTGTGTTGCTGAACCTCGACGAGTCGCCGTCGGAGGATGCGTCGGACGCGCTTGCGGTGGCTCTGTGTCATGCCCACGTCAGTGCCACACAGAAACACATGCCGGTGGATTCGCCGGCCTTGCGATGGAGGCGTCGATGATCGGGCGAATTACCGGCGTACTGGCCGCCAAGCAGCCGCCGTCATTGCTGATCGATGTAGGCGGCATCGGCTACGAGCTGGAAGCGCCGATGTCCACGTTCTTCAAATTGCCGCCGGTCGGCGAACGTGTCAGCCTGCACACGCATTTCGTGGTGCGCGAAGACGCGCAGTTGCTGTACGGATTTGGCAGCGAGAACGAGAAGAGTTTGTTCCGTCAGCTCATCCGAATTTCCGGGGTCGGCCCGAAGATTGGTCTGGCGATCCTGTCCGGCATCAGCGTCGACGAATTCTGGAACTGCGTGCACGCCGGGGATGCGGCCAAACTCGTGAAGGTGCCGGGAATCGGCAAGAAGACCGGCGAGCGCCTGCTGGTGGAAATGCGCGATCGTGACGCCACGGCCGGCACCGCCGCCGATTCCGCGGCCGCCGGCGCCTACGCATCGCCGCTGCAGGAGGCTCGCGGTGCGTTGTTGGCCTTGGGTTACCGCGCTCCGGAAGCGCAGAAGCTCACCGATTCGGTGTACAAGGACGACATGACGGCTGAACAGATCATTCGCGAAGCGCTCAAGCGCGCGGTCCGATGAACGAGGATCGCTTCATTTCGCCGACCGCCGCCGGTGACGAGGCGAGCATCGAGCACCAGATCCGGCCCAAACGGCTTTCGGACTATGTCGGACAGCCCGTGGTTCGCGAACAGATGCAGATATTCGTGGAGGCCGCCCGCGGCCGCAACGAGGCGCTGGATCACGTCTTGATCTACGGACCGCCGGGACTCGGCAAGACCACGCTCGCGCACATTCTTGCCGAGGAGCTCGGCGTGAACCTGCGGCAGACCTCCGGCCCGGTGCTGGAGCGCCCCGGTGATCTTGCGGCCCTGCTGACCAATCTCGAGCCGCGGGACGTGCTGTTCGTCGACGAAATTCATCGCCTGAGCCCGGTCGTCGAGGAAGTACTGTATCCGGCGATGGAGGATTGCCAGCTCGACATCATGATCGGCGAGGGACCGGCGGCGCGTTCGATCCGGCTCGATCTGCCGTCCTTCACCTTGGTCGGGGCCACCACGCGTGCCGGCAGCCTGACCAGCCCACTGCGTGATCGCTTCGGCATCGTCCAGCGCCTGCAGTTCTATTCGGTCGAAGACCTCGCCTCGATCGTCAGCCGATCCGGCGGCATTCTGGACGTGCCGATCGATGCCGCCGGTGCTTTGGAGATCGCGCGCCGTGCGCGCGGCACCCCGCGGATCGCCAATCGCCTGCTGCGGCGCGTTCGGGACTTCGCCCAGGTGCGGGCCGATGGCCACATCACGGCAACGGTAGCGCGTGACGCGATGGACATGCTTGATGTGGACTCCCACGGCTTCGACGTCATGGACCGCAAGCTGTTGACCACCTTGATCGAGCGCTTCGAAGGTGGTCCGGCCGGCGTCGACTCCCTGGCGGCGGCGATCGGCGAATCGCGGGATACGATCGAGGACGTCATCGAGCCGTTCCTGATCCAGCAGGGGTATCTGATGCGTACGCCGCGCGGGCGCATCGCCGGCGCCATCGCCTACACGCATTTCGGGCTCCAGCCGAAGACGCCAGTACCGTCGGAACTGTTTCCGCCGGATGTTTGAGCCCGGTCTTGAAAGACGTGGTCGTTCCGCGCCCGCATTCAGCATTCAGTCAGAGAGCGAATCTATACTCCGCGGCCATTGCCGGTCCGTGACGGAACAGCCTTTGCTTCACCACGCTCACACGAACAAAAAAAGGGGAAGTGGACGTGATTCCGTCAACCTGGCGTGTCCGCGTGTATTACGAAGATACCGATCTGAGCGGTGTGGTCTATCACGCGAACTATCTTCGCTGGTTCGAGCGCGGGCGCACCGAATGGTTGCGTGCTCTCGGCTTTTCACAGCAGTATCTACTTGAGAAAGCGGGCTTTGCATTTACGGTGGCGCGGATGGAATTGCGCTTCCAGAAGCCCGCACGCCTCGACGACGAACTCGACATCCATACCGAGATCGGCGAAATGGGGCGCGTGACGTTAGCTTTCAATCAGAGAATCCAGCGTGCGGGCGAGGCGCAGGTTCTCTGCGATGCGGTCGTCAAGATCGCGTGCGTCGACACCCACACGTTCCGGCCACGGGCGATACCGCCTGAGTTGTTACAAGGAGAGAAGTCTTGAACGCGCAGCTGTCCATTCCCTATCTCATTGGGCAGGCCACGGTCCTGGCTAAGTTTGTGTTGCTGATCCTGCTGATCGCGTCGGTGCTGTCGTGGGCGATGATCATCGGCAAGCGGTCCCTGCTGAGCCGCACGCGCAAGAACGCCGATCGTTTCGAAGAACGCTTCTGGTCCGGCGGCAATCTCAACGACCTGCACGAGGCGGTGCGGCGCGACAAGGCGGAAAGTGGAATGTCCGCGGTGTTTCAGGCGGGCTACGAGGAATTCCTGCGCCAGCGCCAGAATCCCGACGTGGACCCGTCCGACGCGGTCAGTTCGATCGAGCGTTCGCTGCGGGTGGCTCAGATCCGCGAAATCGAGCGGCTCGAATCCGGTCTGCCAATGCTCGCCACGATCGGCTCGGTCAGCCCCTACGTCGGTCTGTTCGGCACCGTCTGGGGCATCATGAGTGCATTCATCGCCATCGGTAACGTCAAGCAGGCGTCGATCGCCATGGTCGCGCCGGGTATTGCCGAAGCGCTGATCGCCACCGCCGCCGGCCTGTTCGCGGCGATTCCGGCCGTGGTCGCCTACAACGCCTTCAGCACCCAGGTTGAGCGCATTACATTGCGCTTCGCCACTTTTGCCGAGGAACTCACCGGTATCCTCGAGCGCGGTCTGCGCGGCGGGGGCTCGGCGAAATGAGCGCCGCTGTCCCGAGCTTGTTGCGCAAGCGCAAGCTGTCGCATGAGATCAATGTCGTCCCCTATATCGACGTCATGCTGGTGCTGCTGATCATTTTCATGGTCACCGCGCCCTTGCTCACGCCGGGGATCGAAGTGGAGCTGCCCAAGGTCACGGCCGAATCGATCCAGCAGAACGACGAGCCGGTGAGTCTGTACGTCAATGGCAAGGGCGAATTCTTTCTGGACGTCGGTGAAGGCCGGGAAAATGCGCTGGCCGAGGACGAGGTGATGAATCGCGTAGGCGCGGTGCTTCGCAACAAGCCCGAAACCATGATCCTGGTGCGCGCCGACGCGCGAGCGGACTACGAGAGTGTGGCGCGCGGCATGGGTCTGCTGCAGGCCGCGGGTGCGTCAAAGATCGGATTCGTCACCGACGCGCCCGATCCGAAGCCGCGCAACTGAGCCCGGCCATCACGCTTTCGTCATGATCTCCACGCGACACTTGCTGATCGCCGGCGCATTGCATGTTGCGCTGTTGCTGCTGATGTTTTTCGGCCTGCCGTTCATGTCGAAGAAGGTCGAGGCTCCGCCCGTGATCGAAGCCGTTCTGATTGACGACCGCACCGGAGCGCCGCAGCCGACGCAGCTTGAAGAGCCGGAGGTCGAACCCGAACCGCGACCCGAAAAGCCGGATCCTGAGATTCAGAAACGTGCCGAGGCGGAACAGGCACGCAAGGCGATTGCCGAACAGCAACGTCGCCAGCAGGCCGCCGACGAAGCACGCGAACGTGCGGAGGCCGAGCGCCGCAAGCAGGATGAGGCCCGCGACAAGGCGCGCGCGCAGGAAGAAGCCAAGCAGCGCGCCGAGCAGCAGCGCAAGGCCGAGGCTGAAGCTCAGCGCAAGGCCGAAGCAGCGGCCGAGGCGAAGCGCCAGGCTGAGGCCGAAGCGCAGCGCAAGGCCGAGGAAGAGGCCAAGCGCAAGGCGGAAGCCGAAGCGCAGCGTCAGGCTGAAGCCGAAGCCAAACGCAAGGCGGAAGAAGAGGCCAAGCGTAAGGCGGAGGCCGAAGCCGAAGCCAAACGTCAGGCCGAAGCCGAAGCCAAGCGCAAGGCGGAAGAAGAAGCCAGGCGCAAGGCTGAAGCCGAAGCTCGCCGCAAGGCGGCCGAGGAGGCGCGTCGCAAGGCTGAGGAGGAACGCTTCCGCCAGCAGATGCTGGCCGAGGAAGCCGACCGTGCGCGCACCTCCGCGCAGAGAGACTGGGCCGCAAGAATCATCGCCAAGGTGCGGCCCAACTGGCAGCGCTCCGCCACCGGCGGGCAGGATTTCTCATGCAGGGTTCAGGTCAATCTGTTACCAGACGGGACCGTCACCAGCGCGAGAGTCCTGGAAAGTTGCGGCAGTGCTCTGATCGATCAGTCGGTCGTAAACGCCTATCTTAAATCGAGCCCGCTGCCACTTCCGAGTGAGCCCAGCGCCTTTGAACGAGAGTTGATCACGACCTTCGAGCCGTAATGAAAATTCGAAACGCACAACGAATCGCCGTCCTCCTGCTTGCTCTGAGTTTCATTCCGCAGGCCTGGGCACAGCTTGAATTCACGATCAGCGGTGGTGACATCCGCGCCACTCCGATTGCCGTGGTGCCGTTCCAGTCCGGACCGGACGTGCCGGTGGATGTGGCGCAGATCATCGAATCGGACCTGTCGCGCACCGGCCTGTTCGAACCGCTGGCGCGGCGCGACATGCTGGAGCGACCCAATGATCCGGCGCTGGTGGACTTCCGCAACTGGCGCAGCCTGGGCACCGAGCAGCTCGTGGTCGGTACGGTGACGAACGCGCTCGGCGGCTACGGTGCGCGTTTCGCGCTGCTGGACGTGTTTGGTGCCAAGACCACGCTCAACGAGCAGATGGCGCCGGTGCGCGATCCGCGCGCGCTGCGCTACACCGCGCATACGATTGCCGACAAGATCTACGAGCAGCTCACCGGATTCCGCGGCTATTTCAATACGCAGGTGGCCTACATCACGGCTGCCGGATCGGGCAAGAACCGCACCTATCAGCTGCTGGTGGCGGATGCCGACGGCTACAACCCGCAGCCGGTGCTGACCTCGCGCGACACGATCATGTCGCCGGCCTGGTCGCCGGACAAGAAGCAGCTGGCCTACGTGTCATTCGAAAACGGTCGTTCCGGCATCTATGTGCAGGACCGTCTCAGCGGCAACGCCAAAAAGGTTCTCTCCGAAAAGGGCATCAACGGCGCGCCGGCCTGGTCACCCGATGGACGCAAGCTGGCCGTTGCGCTGTCGTACGAACGCAACCCGGACATCTACGTCGTCGATCTTGCGACGGGGCAGAAGACCCAGATCACCGACCACTGGGGCATCGACACCGAGCCCGACTGGTCCCCGGACGGAAGCACCCTGGTGTTCACGTCCGACCGCGGCGGCTCCGCACAGATCTACAAGGTGCCGGCGACCGGCGGTACGCCGGTGCGCCTGACCTTCGATGGCAAGCAGAATCTGGACGCGAAATTCTCGCCGGATGGCAAGAGTCTCGCCTTGGTCAATAACAGTGGTGGTTACCGCATCGCCTTGCTGGATCTGGCGACCCGTGACATGCGCGTGCTCAGCAATGGGCCGCTGGACGAGAGTCCGAGCTTTGCGCCGAACGGTCAGGTCATCATCTACGCAACACAGGGGCGTTCGGGGGCGGAACTGGCAACGGTTTCGGCTGACGGGCGTATCCGACAGCGTTTGAGGCAGGCCGGTGATGTGCGCGAACCGGCATGGTCTCCGTTCACACCATAAAACGCGCCACTTTGTTTTTTGTGTCCTGCAAGGAGTTGTGTCCCATGAATACGAAACTGCTGGTTGTGTCCGTGCTGCTGTCTGGGGCCGTGCTCACCGGTTGCGCCAGTTCCGGCAAGAAGCTGTCTTCGGACGCCACCGCGCCCGCCGACACCGGAATGAGCACCTCCGGAAACTCGGGTTATGACAGCCCGATCGGTCGCCCGGTCGACAGCTCGATGAACGGTCCCGACATTTCCCAGACGATCATCTACTTCGAGTTCGACAGTGCCGATATCGGGTCCGAGGCACAGTCGATCATCGCCAATCACGCCAAGTACCTGACTGCCAATCCGAACACTCGCGTCCGGCTTGAAGGTCATACCGACGAGCGCGGCACGCGCGAGTACAATGTCGGCCTTGGCGAGCGTCGTGCCTCTGCCGTGGCGCAGGCGCTGGAGCTGCGTGGCGTGTCGCCGCAGCAGGTCAGCGTCGTCAGCTATGGCGAGGAGCGTCCGGTTGCGCTGGGACATGACGAATCTGCATGGACTCAGAATCGTCGCGTCGAAATCGTCTATCCGTAATATCTGAACGTTGCCGAGCGCTGTCGATGCGCTCTTCCTGATGGAGACAGGTCAACATGCTGCTGATTCGATCCTTATCACCGACCGTGCTGGTCGCCGCGCTGTCCCTGGCAGGCTGCGCGGATTTCGGCGGACCGATGAATGGCAGCCCCGACAACCTGTCTCCCCAGGAGCGACGGCTTCAATCGGTTGAAACCAAGCTGACCGACGTCTCGCGGCGCGTCGATGCAATGACGCGTCTTGCCCAGAGCGGCAATGGCGTCAACGTGTCCGACGAGCTGCGCGATCTGCGCGGCCAGGTCGAGCAGTTGCAGTATCAGGTTGACCGCATGAAGCAGCAGCAGCAAAAGCTGTACACCGATCTCGATGGTCGTCTGCAAAAAATCGAGAGCGGTGGTGGGGGCTTCGCACCCGGCGGATCGCCGGGTGCGTCCT